>JBHAFO010000054.1:0-2752 GCA_041856145.1 Alloprevotella sp. | reverse complement strand
GGGTGAATGGTGCAAAGTCCGTTCGGCTTGCGGTAGTCGGAAGCGATTTTAGCCAAGAACTTATTGTACGACACGCCTGCCGATGCCGTCAGGTGCAACTCGTCATAAATGCGTTGCTTGATTTCCGTGGCAATATCGGCAGCCAAGGCAATGCCCCGCTTGTTGTGTGTCACATCGAGGAATGCCTCGTCGAGCGAGAGCGGTTCGATGAGGTCGGTGTAATCGCTGAAGATGGCATGCACCTGCCGAGACACGGCTTTATAAACCGCAAAGCGAGGAGGCACTACAAGGAGCTGTGGACACCGCCGTTGCGCCGATACCATCGGCATCGCACTGCGCACACCCCATCGCCTTGCCTCATAACTGGCAGCGCACACCACACTGCGAGGTCCTTCGCCACCTACGGCAACGGGAAGACCTCGCAGCGCTGGATTGTCCCTCTGCTCCACAGAAGCAAAGAAGGCATCCATATCGATGTGGATAATTTTACGATACACGGATAGGAGTTGTGTTGTGAGAGATGCGCAAGGTAGCACCTTGAGGGAATCGTGGCTGGCGCATTGGCTTATGATGTAGGGACGCTCCGACTGAGCGTCCCTACATCATGGGCGAAAAATAATTGTATGAGTGCGAATGTGACACCTTATTGGCGTACAATAATGGCGCGGAGGATGCGGACATCGTAGATGGGGCGGTCGGCAGTGTCGCGCTCCAAATAGGTGATGTCCTCAGCCACTTCGATGCCCTCGACCACTTCGCCAAAGACGGTGTAAGTGCCGTCGAGCCATGGTGTGCCACCACGATCGTAGTAAGCCTCTACGATGCTATCGGGATAGGCAATGCCTGTTTTGCTCTCTGCCGTCTGCCGCATTTTACCAAAGTTGTAGGGATTGAATTTGCGCCCCGTAACGATGTAAAACTGGCAACCACTACTGCGATATTGCGGATTGACATCGTCGCCCTCCCGTGCGGCAGCCAAAGCACCACGGAGGTGGCAATGTTTCGGAAAGACAATCTCTGCAGGCAGGGTATAGCCCGTGTCGCCCTCGCCGAGCGACTTGCCCGAGGGGGCATTGCGGGAAGTGGGGTCACCAGCTTGTGCCATAAATTCGGGAATCACACGGTGAAAGAGCAAACCGTTGTAGAAGCCTTCACGAACGAGCTTTAGGAAATTGTCACGGTGTATGGGTGTGTCGTTGAAAAGGCGGAGGAGGATGTTACCGTGCGTCGTTTCGAGGCGCACCAAGCTGTCGCGTTCCTCTGCCAAGGTTGTCAGAGAAGCTGAGAGGAAGAGGGCAAGCACCACAAGGCGGTGGCAAAGGCGATGGATAGCGGAAAACATAGATGTTCTGTGCAGGGTTTAACGTGCTTTGGGCGTCAGACGAATGAGGGGGACGAGCATCTCTTCCAAAGAAATCCCCCCGTGTTGGAACGTGTCCCGATAGTATTGCACGTAATGATTATAGTTGTTGGGATAGGCAAAGAATTTCTCGCCCGTTGCGAAGATGTAAGTCGTACTCAGGTTGGGACCTGGGAGGGCAATCTGCTTGGGGTGACGCATCTCGTAAACGTCTTTTGCGTTGTAAGTCAGCTGTTTGCCGAATTTATAACGCAGGTTCGTGTTCACATGCTTATCGCCCACCACTTTTGAAGGCTCATCGACACGGATACTGCCGTGGTCGGTGGTGAGAATGATGTCGCAGTCGAAGTTGGCGAGGGCTTTGAAAAGTTCGCCCACGGACGAGTGGCGGAACCACGATTGCGTGATACTGCGATACGCCGCCTCGGTGGCAGCCAATTCCCGCATCATACGGCTGTCGGTGCGGGCGTGGGAGAGGATGTCGATGAAGTTGATGACAACCACATTGAGGGCGTGATCTTTGAGCTGTGGCAACTGCCCGATGTAGCGTTCTACGGCTGTGGAGTCGTTGAGCTTATGGTAGGAAAAACTCTCTCGCCGGCGGAAGCGGTCGAGCTGGGTTTGGAGAAGCTCTGCCTCATAATTGTTCTTCCCCTCTTCTGCCTCCTCATCGACCCAGAGTTTGGGATACATCTCTTGGATTTGCAAAGGCATCAAGCCGGCAAAGATGGCATTGCGGGCATATTGCGTAGCCGTAGGGAGGATGGTGCAGTAGAGGTCTTCTTCGATTTCAAAATCCTCAAAGAGGTCTTGACTCACGGTGCGCCATTGGTCGAAGCGGAAATTGTCGAAGACAATCATAAAGACCTTTCGCCCTTCTTTCAATCGTGGGAAAACGGCTGTTTTGAGCACATCGTGACTCATCACGGGGCGCTGGTCATCGTCGGCATTATTGATCCAGCGTTCGTAATTCTTCTTCACCGTGCGGGCAAAGAGGTTGTTTGCCTCTCGCTTTTGGGCTTGGAGCATTTCCTGCATGGCAGTGTCGGTGTCGGCGAGTTCCAACTCCCAGTAGACCAATTTCTTGTAAAGTTCCTGCCATTCTGCCACAGTGAGCGAATCGGACATTTGCATACTGAGCTGTGCGAACTCTTGGCGGTAGCCCGTTTGTGTCACCTCTGCCACGATTTCCCGCTGGTGCAGGTTCTTTTTGAGGGCAAGGAGTATCTGTTTGGGGTGAACGGGCTTGAGGAGATAGTCGGCGATCTTCGACCCGATGGCTTGGTTCATAAGGTCCTCTTCCTCGTTCTTCGTGACCATTACCACTGGCACGTTTGGGTGAATTTCCTTAATGCCCTGCAAGGTTTCAAGACCTGAGAGTCCGGGCATATT
>JBHAFO010000053.1:0-21764 GCA_041856145.1 Alloprevotella sp. | reverse complement strand
GCCCCTCGCTTCAAATAGCGAGGTGGGGGGCTTTATAGAGTATCAGTTATGGAACAAATTACAGTAACACGCAAAAGTTCTCGCCCTGCTGTGCGCGACTTAAAGCCCGTCCTTCAAGATGTCATGTTTTATATCGGCTGGGCTCCTGTGGCAAGACGCTACTTCGACCGCTCTCCCTCTTGGATATACAATAAACTGAAGTGTATAGACGGCAACGGCGGTGTTGGTGGTTTCACGGACGCAGAAGCCGAAAAGCTCCGAGGCGCATTGTGCGACATGGCAGACCGCCTCAGAGATGCCGCCGCCAAAATATAAAAAGGCTATGGGATTATTATCACGATATTTAATACACAATCCTATTTAGTTGTTAGACAATAGCCTTTTCCCCCTGCATTCCCTTGAGATTGCAGGGGGCTTTTATTTGCCAGTTCGTTGCAAATGTCTATTTTTGCAATAGAAGAATATAAGAGCATTCAAGAGAAGAAATTTATGAGTTCCGTATTTAGTTTTATTATCGCAGGTTTACAGCGGATAATCTCTAATCTTAGAGGAGAGTATGATGGTAGCTCTGAAATAGGGCGATTCTATCGCAATGAGCTGTTCACTCGCACACGCTCAGACAAAGAGGCTCTACAGTCTGATATGAAACGTGTGTCGGGTGATATGAGAAAGGCGTGGAACAAAGTAGTGGAAACTTATGGCTAAAAGATTGATTCAGCATTCGCAACGGCACTTAAATTCTTCCTCGATAGAGGCGCAAGAAACGCAGTCCGTTATTACGATGGACGATAATACGCTCCCAACGCCTGCAGAGTTAAAAGAATATATGGAGTTATCTCCTAAAATCGTAGAGCATTTCTTAGAAGTGTCTGCAGCGGAGCAGAAGCATCGGCACGAGTTGGAGAAAGGACAGGCGGAAATTATAAAGATTGAAGTGAAGCGTACAGGAAGAATGCACTTTTGGTCAATCTTTTTTGCCACCTTGGTGTTGCTTAGTCTTATTGCCTTGATAGGTTATGCGCTTTACCTTGACCGCCCTTGGATAGCTTCTGTTACTTTGCTCTTTGCTATCGCCTCTGCCATTTCTATTTATACAGCACACATAAAGAAAGATAAACCGCAATAAACCCTACAACTCCGAAAACTTTTCCCCCTGCATTCCCTTGAGATTGCAGGGGGCTTTTTATGTGTTTTTTAATAGCTCCGCTTGCATATTAACTTTGCAGAAGAAAACTTACTACCATGAACAACGAAACCCAAAAGATGCCTTTTGAGGCAAAAGCGGGTCTGAGAGGTTGGACGGCTGTTGGTATGCTTATCGCTGGCAATGCCCTCGCTTGGATTGATTACTTCACCCCGACGCCTGGCGATATTTCAGACAGTGTGCTTTGGTACTTCAGCCAGTGCCTTATTTATGCAGGCTCGATGCTCGGTATTTCCATCTATGTGAATGCCAAAATTAAAGACTTCTTCAAGAAGAACAGCCCCGATACAAAGCCATAGACCTCCGCCCCGCCATGAAACTCTTTAACTTACTCGCTCTTTTATTGATTTGTCTGCTTTCTGCTTGTCGCTCTCACCTTGAGCGCAGGCAGGAGGCGACCATTACCGAAGACCGACAAACGCAAACGCTTACTTTGGACTCGCAAAGCCATTCCGTGCGCTCGCTGGAATTGGTGTCAGTGCAGGACGAGGAATTTGTGGAAGAATCGAACTTTGTGAAAGGCGATACCGTTTACCGCACACGCTATGCCCTGCGCAGGTTGCAGAGTAGGAGCGAAGGGCAGACGGACACGGTGCGCATTTATCAGTTCCGTGTAGATACGCTTTATATTCACAACAAGAAGGAAATGGCGCAAGAGGTGGAACGCTCTCGCAGTCCAACTCGTTCCAACTTCGCAGCCTTTTTGGGCTGGGGCGTTTTCCTCGTTGCGTTGCTCGTTCTGTTTCTTCTCCGACGACTGAAAAAATAGAATTTTATGCCGAGACTTATAACGCCTTTTGAAAATATCGTTTCCTTGCAAGACATCGATACGCTGGAATGGGAACAGGTGACGACAGAAAGCTCTTTCTTCTTGGAGATAGTTGTTGAGCGCACCGTGGTGCTTTCTTCTACGGTCTATTTCCCGCCTAATGAGAGGCGGGTGCGTTTGCACCAGTTGTCGTCTGTGCTTTTTCCCTATGTGGAGAACGATTTGGGCTTGGACGATGGCTTTGACGCTTGGATGCCTGTGGAGGTGAGAACGGACGGCATCGTTAGCCGTGCTTTGGTTGTGCCGACGACTGTACGCCTTTCTGAGGACGTGGTGGCATTCACTGCTCGCAATTTCCTTTCTCTGCTCTCTGGGCATAAGCGCACGCCTGAGGGAGAAACGGAGCGCATCAGTGTTTACTGCCATGAGGACGAAACGCACGACTTTGTAGTATCAACGCTTTGGGAACATTCTGGGCGTTACACAACGGATTCGGTGACGATATTCCCGAACAAATTTATTGAGGGACGCACTTTTTGGAATTTCGACCTCGACCCTCGCACCTTCTCAGCTCCTCACCCTTTGGCGCGCTTGGTGCAATATGAAGTGCGTTATGGGAAGCGTTCGCAGGTCTTTTGCGTTGTGCCTCGGCTCGATGGCGAAGCCACGACCTTTGCTTTTATCAATTCGTTTGGTCAAGTTGATAAGTTCCACGCCTTCGGGCTTACCACGGAGGAACACAAGTACAGCCGTTCGGTGGCTTTGTTCGACGATGGTTTGCGCACTTACAAGGTGGAAGCCTCGCCCGAGCTGGAAGTGAACACTGGCTTGCTCGATGAGGGTTCAAAGTCTTTGCTGGAAGACCTTTTGCGTTCTGGCTATGTGTATGTAGATGGCGCAGCGGTTGTGATCACAGAGGCTTCGCACAAGCCTACTTCTTCCATTTATGCGAGAGAAGATGCGACTATCTCGTACCAGTTTGCGAACGGCTCGAGGGTGCGTGTGAATGAGCCAGCCCGAACTTTTGACAATACCTTTGATACCTCTTTTGAATGAAAGCCTCGAAACTTAAAGCCCTACACATTGCGGACGCTGTTCGCCTATTGAAAGACGGGCAACCGCACAAACTGCGAGTTTGGAAACTATCCACTGGCGAGTTGATCACCTACAACGATGCTCGTTTCCTTGGTGGTTACGTTGTTCGGGGCAGTGTTCGCATTCGTTTGCCACAGAGTGCCTTGGTGCGAGAGTTTAAGACGGTGGCTTTGTTTGAGATTGACGACTTAAAAGTATATATGTGATGAAATACGACCTTTATATCAATGATTATATCGGCTGGCCTATTTCAGCCCACTACGTGCGCAGTGTGCTCGAGAAGCTGAATGCGGAGGAAGAGTGTGCCGTTTATATCAACTCTTTGGGTGGTTCTGTTTCTGATGGTTTGGACATTCGCCAGCAGTTTATCGACCACGGCAATGTAACGGCACACATTCACGGAATGACAGCCAGCTCTGCCACAATTCTTGCCATGGGTGCGAAACGCATCGTTATGGGGCGTTATTCCTTGATGCTGGTGCATCATTGCTCTCAGTGGCAGGACGAATGGGGGCAGATGAATGCGGAGGACATTGCTCAAGCCATTCAACGCTTGAAGAAAGCGCAGGACGATTTGGAGACCATCGACCACGTTGTGGCTTCGCTCTATGCTCAGCGCACCAAGCGCACGATTTCGGAGATGAAGAACGTCATGACTGAGGCACGCTGGCTGACGGCTGATCAAGCCCTCGAGTTGGGACTTATCGACGACATTCTCGAGGAGGAAGCTCCTGTTTTGATGAATGAAGGGGCAAAGGCGCGCATTGTGGCTTGCGGTTATCCGCTCCCTGAGAGTGTAGGGGAAGAGAAGAGGCAAAGTTTGCTGGACGATGTTAAACGCCAGCTTGTTGAGCTTCGCAACTTGTTCCGTGGCGAGAGTTCCTCGGTGAGAGAACAAGCAACGACTGAGAAAAATGACATTTCAAATACTATTACCATGAACAAAACTTTTACTGCCATTAACGCCCTTCTTTCCATTGAGGGCGTGGAAGCCTCCGAGGGTAAGCTCACTCTGACGGAGGAGCAAATGAAAGCGATTGAGGCGCGCCTGAATGAGGTGACGGCCTCGGAGAATGAGAGTAAGACACGAATCGAGGCTCTCGAAAAGGAGAAAAACGAACTGCAAGCACGCATCGATGCTTTTGCCAAAGATGATGGCGACAACTCGCCCGATGTGCGCAGTGAAGGCAAAGAGGAGGTTATCGGCTATGCCTCTGCCAAAGCGAATTATGAGATGCTTGCAGGCTTGCTCTAACAGTATAAACCCTATAAACATTATACCACAATGGGAAAGTTTGTTATTACTTTGGAAGACCTTAAAAAGTCTGCCACCTCCTATGCGAAAGAAATTCTTTCGATGCCCGTTATCAGCGCAAAAGCCACTTTGCAACACATGACTCCGATGGCTGGCGTTGCTGGTCGCTTCGTGGTTTCCGAATTTGAAGGCGATATTGAGTTAGGTCCTTACGATGCCAACCGCAAGGGGTCGGACAATGTGACGATCAACTCTCGAGTGTTGGAAACATTCCTCGGCTCTTCGTTGGAGGATTTCGACCCTAACGAAGTGGCAAAGACCGTCTACGGACAGCTTGCAGCGCAAGGCAAAGAGCTTACGCAAGCAAACATTGTGCGCTATACGCTCAATTTCTTTGCTGCTAAATTGGGCGGTAAGCTCAATATGGCTCTCTTCTTGGGCAAGCGTAACGACAGCGGAACGAAGACTTCCGAGCTTTTCGATGGCTTCGACACCATCACAGAGAAGGAAATCACCGCTGGTGCGATTGCCACAGGCAAGGGCAACTACAAGAAACTGCCAGCCTTGACAGCGCAAAACGCTTTCGATGAGCTTAACCAGTTCTACGAAGAGGCGGACGACGTTCTCCAAGGCACAAAGACAAAGCTCTTCGTTCCTCGGAAAGTTTATAACCTTTACCGCAAGGCACGTTTGGACAATCTCGGCCCTGTGTCGTACAACAAGGACTACTCCACGGTGTACCTCGAGAACAGCGACGGCCTTTGCGAACTCGTTCCTTTGACGGCAAAGAGAGGCTCGAAGTTCCTGCACCTCGCACCGCAAAGCAACTTCATTGTTGGCTATGGCGATGGCATGGCAGACGAGAAAATTGCGGTGGAGAAGTATCATCCCTTCCTTGTCACTTTCATTGCCACGATGTTCTTCGGTGTGCAGTTCAGTAGCATCTCGAAGGAAATGCTTTGCGTGGGTGAATTGACAGTATAAACCACGTGGGCAAAATGCCTACCCATAGGGGCAAAAATTATTGTGCATGATAATTTGAATTATTGTGCATGATAATTTGAATTATTGCGCATGATAATTTTTGCCCCTTGCAGTAGGCAGTTTTTTCCCACCCTTAAAACCTATAAAGATTATGGCTAATGAATGTAGCTCAAAGGCTCTTTACAGCTCTTTGAAGTTTTGCCCCGGCAAAACAATTACGCCCGGACTTCGCCAGCGTGTTTATGTCATTGCAAAGCGCGACATCGTCGCATGGCCTGAACTCCCCGAGTTTGCCACCTCCGAGATGTCGGAAATCGCCTCCTATAAGGGCAATTTTACACTGGCATCAGACAAGAAGTGGCTGGCTATTGATATGGTGCTTAACAAAGGAAACATCACCTGCGAGAGTCAGGGCGAACACCCCTCTCGCACCTTCCTGAACAAGCTCACCGTTTCAGCCCCCAGCATCGACGAAGCTGCCACGGCACTCGCTCGCTTGTTGAACACGGACTTTGTGGTCTTCCTCGTTCAGCAACGCAACGGCAAGTTCCGAGTTGTGGGCAACAGCTCGTTCGAAACGGACGTAAAGCCGACCATCAATTCTGGCGAAGGCACAACGGGCGAGAGCGGTATGACGCTCGAAATCGAAGTGACGGACGTTTGCCCCGCTCCCTTCTATGCTGGAGAGATTGAAACCGAGGACGGCAAAATCAGTGGCGCAACAGGTTTGCCCATTTCGTAGTGTTAAACAGCAGCGTCTTGCCCATCGCAGGGCGCTGCTCTTTCTTTCCCCCTCCGATTATGATAGACAACGAATTTACCAAAAGTATACAGCAGTGGCTCGACACGCCAGCTGAAGAACGCAACCTCCAAGACGGTGCAACGCTCCTTTTGCGATTGAACAAGAACCAGTTTATGCATCAGCGCATTCTCAAGCGGGAGGATATGGCATTGCTCGAGTATCAGCTGAAAAAGCACCTCGAAATCCGCCTCGAAGGCATGACCATCGATGCCGTGGCACGTATGGACGAGGAAGTTGTACGCTCCGTTTCGCAGACGCTCACCGCCGATGCGCCCGAAGAGCGAGAAGCCCCCGAGGCAGACGAAGCAGTGTTGCCCACCGATGCCGACACGCCACAAGCCACACGCCGAGGCAAACGCCCAGACCACGACACCCTGCCCGCAGAAATCCAAGCCCTTTATGAGCGAGGCGGAGAGCTTTATTTCAAAATGAAGCAAGCGCACGCCACTCTCTCCACCATGGAGGACGCACCGCCCTGCGACCGCTACGAATACTGCAAAGCACTCAAAGACTTGCACGATGCTTACCGCCGTGGCTGGGAGGAGTACGACAATTACGGCACAGCACAAACGGCACAGCTCACCGACGAGCAAGCCAAAGCCGTTGGCGCCGCCCGCAAATACATCTCCACCAACAAGGCAAAGCTCGCAAAGGCAGAGGGAGAAGCCCGTACCGCCTTGCTCGCAAAGATGCAAGAGCGCATCGATACGCTCCTCGCCCTCTCACAAGTATTCACCGACGAGATGAAGGACGAACTCCAAAGTCTCGGCTTGAACTTTAACGCTACTCCGCTGAATGATTGACCCTCTTCTCATCAAACGCACGCAGGACTTCCTCTTCGCCACCCCCGAAGAGATGCAAAGCGCGGGGCTTACCGAGCCACAGCGCAAACGCATCGTGCGTTTGAGGGAAATGTATCTCTTTTGGTTGGAACACCCCACGCACCCCGACAGAGCCATCGTTGCCGAACTTCGCCAACGGCACAGCATCAGCACCACACAGGCTTATGACGATGTTCGCCTCGTGAAGCTCTGCATCGGGAACGTGAACCAAGTGACGAAAGACTATTTGCGCTGGAAGTTTATCGCCTGTTGCGATGAAGCCATCGAGATGGCACGCACCAAGGAGGACGCATCAGCCTATGCCAAAGTACTCTCGGCAATGGTCAAAGGTCTCGGACTGGACAAGGAGGAAATGCTCCGTGCCGACTATTCGCAGATTGTTCCGCAAACTTTCGAGATTACCGACAACCCCGAAGTTCTCGGCATGAAGCGCATTCCAAACTTGGATAGTAAAATCTCTGCGATGCTCAAGAAGTATGCCGTTGAAGTTCAACCCATAGAAGACGAACGATGAACCATTTGAACAAAATAGAGTGGGCGAGTGTTGGCGCAGTGCGTCCGCTGTGGGTGGACATCTCTGCGCAAAAGTGCAGTTTGGACGTGGCTATTACGTGGCAGCGCATTCCCACCGTGGGGCTTATTGCTATGGAACACGTGCAAGAGTTCGAGCGTGGCTATCGCAAGCACAGCGTGAAGCTCTCGTTCGTTCTCAAGGACTGCCAGAGCCTTTTGCCTTTGCAGCGGAGCGTGTTCCGCCTGACGGACGCAGGTGGCAAGCAGTGGCTTCTTGGTTTCAAGGGTGCGCCCCTTCCGCTTTGCCTTTTGAGCGATACCCGCTCCGACAATCCCTCCGACCGTTCGGCACGTTCTGCGACCGTTACGGCGGAAATTCCTTTACTTCAAATCCTATAATATAAAAGTATGCTCCCACTTAATGATATTACCCAGCTGGCAATTAAGGTGCAGAGCGCAACGGCCGAGAGAGAGAACACGGCTGTGCGTGTAGGTACTGCCATTGCTGAGCTTTGCAAATATGTGAACCAACTGCCAACGGTGGCAGGTTTTTCTTTTGTTGCCTCCGCCAATGGTGTGGACTTGGTTATAAAGACGCTCACAGAAGAAGGGCAGGAGGCGTCCACAGCCGTTGCCGTGCCTTTGCTCTCTGCCGAGAAAGCGGGAATGCTCACGCCTCAAATGCTCATGGCTCTAAGGGCTGACATTCGTAAGGACTTCTCCAATTTTGAAAAGCAAGTGCGAGATCTGATCAGAGCCTCTGAGGAGGTGATGTCTCGCCCGCTTGGAGAGTTGGCGGGAAAGGTGGAGGAAACCCAAACGGCTATCTCGCAACTCAATTCGGAGATTGTGCGTTTGGATAGTTTCGTGCGCATTTCTTGCAACGAGGAGCGAGGGGCGGTGGAGCAACTCCTCGGGGCGATTGAGCGAGAGGAGCAGGGGCGGAAAGTGTTCTATCTCTCTAAGTTCATTCCCGAGGCTGCACTCGAGGATATCAGGGCGAAGTTTCCCACGCTGAAGATTGAGCAACCGCCTTTCTCCGTGGTGAAGTATCACGATGCTGTGCCAACGGGTACGTTTGCCACGAACCACGAGAACCAAACGGGCGTGGAGTATGGCAAGCCTTACGAATGTTCGGGACACGTCAAGCGTATTCTCGATAATCGTTTCCGTGTGATGCTCAAGCGGGGGGCGGACGGTACGAAACGGTGGGTGCGCCTCAATCAGGACAACCCGTTGCTTTCGGCAAAGGGCGAAACGGTGAATTATGATGGCGACCACGGCTGGGCGTTTGTCCACGAACCGCACTATTGGTACAAGGGTGTGAACGACCATTTGCACGCCTCGCACTATGCCGTTTTCGCTTCGGGCGAGAAAGAACCGCCACGACCAGAGGGCAAGCGTTTGGAGCTGTCGGAATTGGAGAAGACGGCGGGCGTACGCATCTCGGGCAACGATACGTTTACGACCTACTCGCAATTTAAGGAAACGCTGGCGGGGCACGCCGCCTATAAGGTAACGGTTCGGGGCTTTGCCTTTGTGCGCATTCCCGTTACGGCAAATGCGGACGATGCCATTGCGGTCTTTGACAAGGACGGACGAGTTCTGCAACGCATCAACCCTTCGGCTTTGGAGGGCGTGTACAGTGGCTCTTATGTCGTTGTGCGTTTGGATAGGAACGCTGACTTTGTGGCGTTTTCTCTGACAGAGCCTTTGCCTTTGGAGATTAGCCATTCGCAAAACTTCCTTTGGCTGACGAACTCGAACCGCCCCGCCGACTGGGAGCCAGAATGGGTGGAGCATCGAGCACGGTTTGTGAGCTTCATAGGCGTTACCTGGGATAAGGATGCGGCGGGACAGCCCTATTTATATATAGGTTCTAAGAATCCTAACAACCAACAGCATTATGGCTACATTCATCGTGAAGAAATAAAGCCGTTGCATCAAGGCTTCGATGCACCACGTTATGAAGACTTCAAGGATATGATGCAACTCTATTATGCTCGCTTTGGCAATCGCAATGCTGAGATGCGCTATAATGGTCGAGATGCAGTGGGGACGTACAATGTGTTTCATTTCCCTTTCGAGGCTTACACACGTGTCAATCCAAGAAAAACCATTTTGCCAAATGGTTCAGAGATTCAAACCTATCCGTCTCTCTTTATGGGCTATGCTTTCAGACACACGCCAGATGTGGGAAATCCTTTCTTCGACGGCGAAGTGTTGCAAGCTGGTTTGGCTGTGGTTCGTGGCGACGACGGCAATCGCTATTCTAATCTCATTCTCCGAAACGAAGTGAAGAACGAGGTGATCAAGCATTTTGCACAGGGGAAATATCTCGACCTTATTCCCGTGGCAACAGATGCAAGTTTGTCGTCTTCGCAATTCTATATGCGCTCATCGGGTTATGAGCGTTTGGGCAATGGCTGGATTTTTAGCCTTTCAAAAGAGAATGTTCCTACAGACTTTGGTAATAATGTGATGTGGCCTGTGTATTATTCGGATATGCGTTTAAACGAATTCAAACTCTCAACCTTAGTTGCCGACTGCACCGAGGTGGAGAGTTACTCCGACATTCAGTAACAAAGTATTTATAAAAACTCTGACCCTATGAATTTCTACAAAGTACGCAGCAGTGCGCCCCCCGCCTCGCTCTACGAACTCATCTCCCCGCTGGACACCACCTTTGCCATACGCTTTGGCGTGGAGCGTGTGCAGGAGGAGGAACTCCGAGAAACGAAGAATGGCGAGAGCATCATTGTCCGCCCCGCCTTCGACGGCTACCAATGGCAAGAAGCCACCACCCGAGAATTGTTCACAGCCGAGCAAATCGCCACCGAAATACGCCAAACGCTCAAGGAGGAAGAACTCCAAACCATGCGAGAAGGCACGGACTGGACAAGTCCCACCACGGGCGAAACATTCCGCATCTCTCTCGACAAGGAGAACCAGCAGAACTACCAATCGCAATACGTCGGGAACACCAACACGGGCATACCCTTGGAGCTTTCGCCCTATTACTTCGGACTGCATTCCGAGCGTACATACCACTTTGCAAGCATTGCCGAGTTGAAGGCTTGGTTTGCACATTGCCTCGCCTTCGGTGCGGAGGTCAAAACAAGATATATTGCCAAACGTAACGAGATCAAAGAAACGGATTATGAACGGTACACCGTTCGATAGCCCTTTCGTAGGCTCAAAAACTAACATACCATGAGAACAATTAAATACATCGTCGTGCATTGCACCGCAGGCTCGCAACGCCAAAGCATCAGAGACCTGCTGGAAGAGTTTCGCCGTCAGGGGTGGACACGCCCTGGCTATCATTTCGTGATCCACCCCGAGGGGCATTTCACGCAACTCCTTGGAGTGGAAAAGCCGAGCAATGGCGTGAAAGGCTTTAACGCCGAGAGCATCCATGTGGCATACATCGGGGGTATCGACGCAAAGGGCAAAGCGGTGGACAATCGCACCGAAGCACAACGGAGAGGCTTGCAGGCGTTGCTCGCAGAACTCAAAAGGCAATTCCCCACAGCCACCATACAGGGACACCGCGACTTCTCGCCCGATAAAAACGGCAACGGCACAATCGAGCCGTGGGAACGCATCAAAGAATGCCCCTGCTTCAACGCCAAAGACGAATACAAAAACCTCTAAACACTGCAATGATATGGTACAACTCCTCCTCGCCCTATTGCTCTGGACGGCATATAACCTCGCAGTGGCAAAGAAACACGGCATACAAACCTCGCTCTCTGCCACCTACTACACACCACTGGGGCGCAAACTCCTCGTGCCGATGCTCCTTGCCGTGGTCGTTCTCCTGCTCTCGGTGGCATTCGATAGCGTGAAGACCGACAGCCAATTTGCGGTCTTTCTCTCGCTCTTCGGTTTGGCACTCGTTGCCTTTGCGCCCTTGAGCCGTGACGGCTTCGAGGGGCAAGTGCATTTGGTGGGGGCAATCGTTAGCGGAATCGGAACGCAAATCGTTGTGCTGATGAACAACGCTTGGTATCTCCTCTTCTGGGTTTTGTTGCTCCTCCCCGCAGTCACAGACAGGCGCAACTTGCTCTTCTGGGCAGAGATGGTAATGTTCTATGCCACCGCCTTTCTGCTTTTGGCTTTGGTCGTTTAACCCCCAAAGTCCTGCGAGCGTTCCTTTGCCATAGTGGGAACGCTCGCTTTGTTTTTATTCGCTCATCGATAGGGCGTATTTTTGCAATACTAAAACGAACGAACGGAGGGAACAACGACCACCGAAGAAGAATGCAGATGCTCGCAGGGAAAGCAAATAACCTTATTACGAAATTCTTCACCCCCACAATATACACCTTATGCAAGACAAACTAATGGACATCTCGGCAACGTACTACGACGAAGCCAACGACTTCTTTGCCGAAATTAAAACCGTTGCCGACACCACCGACGCTTTCGACAACGAGGGGCAACACTTCCGCCCAGTTCCGGGCATGGAGAGTTTGAGTTTTGCCACTTGGGGCGACGATAATAAACGCCCCTATGCCATTCGCGACTTTATTGCAGGCGACGAAGTGACAGCGCAGAACAAGCTCACAAACATTCTCACCTGCTACGGCGCAGGCTTAAAGTTCATAGACACCACCACCGCACAGCCCACCACCGACGAGAAGCTCAAACGCTGGGCAATGGCTAACGCCCTGCCCAAATACTTCCTCGACCAAATCACCTCGATGAAGTATTTCTATTTCTCCGTTTGCGTGTTCATTCTCTCGAACGATGGCACACGCATCAATCGTATCATACACAAAGACGCTGCCTCGTGCCGTTTCCAAAAAGCCGATGCTTGGGGGCGCATTCGCAAAGTGTTCTTTGCCGATTGGGAGAACTCTCCCCGAAAGGTCGAAGCCGTGAGCCTCTTGAACGAAACAGACCCGCTGGGCGACCTCGAGCGCAGGCTCGGACAAACACCGAGGGCAGACGGACGCAAGGGCGAACCTACACGGGAGCGAAAGTTTGCCATGGTGATGCGTTTCCCCACCGTTACCAATCCTTATTACCCCTCGCCCTATTATCTTTCTATCTTTAGGGGTGGGAGTTATGACGAGAAGCGGTTAATCTCTGCAGGAAAGCGGGCAAAACTTCGCAACAGTTCTTCCGTGAAGTTTCTCATCGAAGTATCTCGCGACTACTGGATGAACCTGCTAAAAGCGGAGAATATTACCGACCCTGTTAAGCAGTTGGAGCGCATCAACCGAGAGAAAGAGAATATAAAGAATTTTGCTCTCGGCATTCGTAACTCGGGCAAGGTTTGGATTTCGGGCTTTTACGTTACGCCCGATGGCAAGGAACAGCACGACGTGAAGATTACCGTTGTCGATACTGGCAAGGAGGGTGGCGACTGGGCAGACGAAACGACGGCTGCAACCAACACGCTGTGCTATGCCGACAATGTGCATCCGAGTCTTGTCGGAGCGGTGCCGGGTAAGAGTTCTATGAACAATTCAGGCTCGGACAAACGAGAACTCTTTACGATGAAGCAGGCATTGGAGACGGCTTTTCATGATATTCTGCTTTTCCCTCTTCAGGTCGTTTGCTATTTCAACGGCTGGCGGAACATCGAGCCGTCCGTTCCCTTCATTCAGCTGACGACTTTGGACGAACATAGGGACGCAAAAGCTGTAACAGTTTAATGTAACGACGATATGCTGAATTTTAATAAGACACAACTTGAGAGCTATGTGCCTGCCCTTCGTTCTGCTTCGGCGGAGGTGTCGGAGCGGGTGCGTAGTTTGTTCCTGCCTGCTCAGCGCAGGGTGGCATCGGCTTTGGGCTTTGCGCTCTTCGATACGCTGGAAGAAATTCTAAGTGAGGAGCGACTGGCGGAGCTGGTATATAACGAGGCGGCGTTGCAGTCGGTATCATCGCTCGACTTGGTGGCAACGGCAACGGGCTTTGGTGTGGTGAGCAATCAGAATGTAGCACCAGCTTCGGCGCATCGGGTGGAGAACCTGAAAGAGGCGTTGCGCATTCGCACTTCGGAGCTTCGTGACGATTTGCTCGTGGAGCTTATCCAAGTGGAGGAATTGCCTCGTGGGTTTATTCAATCGCTCTTCTTTTGTCCTGCTGTTTGCCGTGCTTATGGTTTGACCACGGCGGGCGGTGAGTTGGTTTATGACCGTGAGTTTCTCGCTTTGGTCAATCCGATACGAAAGGCAGAGGAGGCTTTGGCAAAAGCGATTTCGCCCGAACTGTGGAGCGAGTTGGTGCGCCGTCTTTCTCGTCCAGAACAGAACGAGACGTACCACGAGGCAACGCAAATGGCTCGCTACGCTGTGGTGGCGATGATTAAGGGGCAGGGTTTCCGCCCCGACCTCTTGCTTCAATTCTTGGAGGCGAATGCCGAGGAGCTTCCTGAGTATCGGAATTCATCGACTTATAAGGCTTATCACTCTAAACCGTACGAAAATGAAGAAGACTCTCCCGCCTATTTCTTCCATTGACCTGCAATTGCCCACGAGCTGGGAGGAACTCACTGCGGAGGACGTGGCAGTGTGGGCGATGCTGGCTTCGCATTTCGGTGGCGAGCGGGCAAAGGTTTATTTTGTGTTGCACTATATGCGTGCCGAGGGCTTGAGTTTTTTGTCCTCGGGCGAGTTGGTCAATGACGGGGTGGGGGAGATGCTGGCACGTTTAGACCCTTTGGATGTGGCTTTTGCTGTGTTGGGGCTGGACTTTTTGGACGTGCCTCCCACGTCTGCCCTATGTTTGAGGCAGGTTGGTCGTTGGGAGTTGCTTTCTCACAATTTGCAGGGCGTGCCTTTTGAACGCTATCTTGTGGCGGAGAATTTTTATCAGGGCTTTCTTTCTTCGCAGAATGTGCTGGCAATTGGCGAGATGCTTAACGCTTTGAGCAAGGAGCGTCTTGGCGAGGAGTTGCGGGCGGAGGAGCAATTTTTGGCTTTGCTGTGGTACGCTTCGGTGAAATCGGAACTCTCGGCAATGTTCCCCGACTTGTTCCGCCCCTATGAGGGTGAAGACGCCCCCGAGGCAAACAATCTGCGCCAAATGGTAGATGCTCAAATTCGGGCTTTGACAGGTGGCGACATTACGAAAGAAGAGGCTATTCTCTCTGCCGACACGTGGCGCGCATTAACGGAGCTAAACGCAAAGGCACGAGAGGCAAACGAATATAATACGCATCATGTTTGATTTTACTGCTCATTTGAAACGCCTTGTGGAGCGCAACCGCTTGGCGCAGGCTCGGGGCTTTTTCTTTGGCACTTGCACAGGGATTACAGGCTTGGAGGCGATGATGGAAAACTTTTCCACGCAGTCGCATTTTGTGCTTTCGGACGATATTACCACGGGCGAAACGTTTTACCAGTCGGGGGCGTGGTTTCGCCGTCGCACTTTTACGGTGTTCATTTTTGCTCGCTACGATTTCGACAACGAGCCACAGCGCATGGAGGCACTTTCGCTTTGCCGAGAATTGTCCCGACAACTGCAAAGCCATTTCGTCCTCGACCGTAGCGAGTACCAAACGCAGGACGTCGATTTCAAGGTGGAGGCGATGCCCTCCTCGGAGATTGCGCAATTCTTCGGCAACGGTCTGACTGGTTTATACTTCATGCTCTCTATCGACGAACCGCTCAATCTCTGTTACGATGAAAACGAATGGGACTAAAAAAGCCATAGCCTCGGAACTCTCCGACTATGCCCACGGCTGGAATGCTATGATGGTGCAGATATGGAAAGACCGCATCGGCATGATGCACGCCATCGATACGCGCCGTTTGTTCGACTCCGTGTCGGCACAGACGCCAAACGTTCAGGGGCTTTCTGCATCGTTCGAGTTCCGTTTCGTGACGTATGGCGTGTATGTCGATGCAGGCGTGGGCAATGGCTATAAGCGGGGCAATGGCGGTAATCTCCAATTCTTGGGCAAGGGTTATCGGTCGTTGCACGGTTTGGGCAAAGCCAGAGAAAAGCGTCCTTGGTTTTCTCGCTCTATGGCAATCTCGCAACGTGTGCTGGCGGAGCGTTATCTGCAAGCCGTCGGCGACGAATTCGCAGGCGTTTTCAACAGCTTGGATAAGTGACGAAAAACGCCCACCCATGGGGGCAAAAATTATTGTGCATGATAATTTTGCCCCCCCCCTTAACCCTCTAAAATCTAAGGTCTACCCTCAAACTTTTCCCCTCATGAACAACGACGTGAAAACAATAGTCCTCCGTGTCAATGGCGAGGATGCAAAGAAAAAGATAAACGAGCTTACACAGCGTATCGAATATGCCGAGAAGGCAAAGGAACGCTTGGACAAAGTGGCATCTTCGGGAGGTGCGTGGACGAAGAAGCAAGCCACTGAATACGCCCGAATGGGCAAAGAAATTGACACCTGCCGACAACAGCTCTCTCGCATGAAAGGCACAGGCGAGGAGGTTGCCCGCACGCTTCGCAACCTCTCGGGAGCCAGCGTGCGCGACTTGAGCAAAACACTGCGCAGCCTGCAAAGTACGCTCAACTCGGGGCAAGTGGCACGAGGCTCGAAGGAATGGAACACGCTCACTGATGCCATACGCCGAACCAAAGAAGAACTCGGCCGTGTGAAGCAGGAGCAGGAAGTTGTCGCCTCCTCCTCCTCGAGGCTGAGCGAATGGGGCAATAAGTGGATGGGCGTTTCCATGGTTGTACAAGCAGGCATGGAGATGTACGACCGTGCTATGGACAAAATGCGAGAATATGTCACCGACTACACCGCCATGGAAGAGGCGCAATCGCAAGCCATCAAATATACAGGCATGAATACCGAAGCCGTGCGTGAACTCAACGAAGCCTTTAAGCAAATGGACACCCGCACACCTCGGGAAAAGCTCAACGCCTTGGCAGGCGATGCTGGACGCCTGGGCATTCGTTCCAAAGAGGCAGTGCTGGGATTCGTGCAGGCAGCCGACCAAATCAACGTAGCACTGGGCGAAGACCTCGGAGAAGACGCAGTAAAGAATATCGGCAAACTCGCACAGCTCTTTGGCGACGATAAGAAAGTGGGGCTTAAAGGCGCAATGCTCGCCACAGGCTCGGTAATCAACGATTTGGCGCAAAGCTCTTCCGCCTCCGAGGCTTATATTGTCGATTTCACCGCACGATTGGCAGGCGTTGGCAAGCAAGCGGATATGACACAAGCCCAAGTAATGGCATTCGGCTCGGTACTCGACCAAAATATGGTGAGCCAAGAAAAGGGAGCGACCGCCCTGCAAAACGTGATCACAGCCCTCTACCGCAAACCAGCCGAGATGGCAAAGGCGGCTGGCTTGGATGTGAAGAAATTTACCGAGTTGCTCAAAACGAACGGCAACGAAGCTGTCCTTACCTTCCTACAAGCCCTCAACAAAGCAGGGCGCATGGACGCACTCGCACCATTGCTCAAAGAAATGGAACTCTCGGGATCAGGTGTCACCCAAACGCTCTCAACCCTCGCCGCCAATATCGACCAAGTGCGTAGCACACAGGCACAAGCCACCAAGGCATTCCAAGAAGGCACAAGTGTAACAGAAGAAAGCGCAAAAGCCAACGCCACGGCACAAGCCCAAATGGAAAAGGCACAGAAACGAGCGCACGACCTCGCTGTGACGCTCGGCGAAGACCTTTATCCCGTGATGACAAACACCTACAAACTCCAAAGCTCCATCACACAACTCCTCATCGAAGCCATTCCCGTAATTAAGACCACAACGCAATGGATTTGGAACAATAAAGGCGCACTCCTATCGCTCACCGTATCCCTCGCCAGCCTCTATGTCCTGACCAAAGCGGAACTAATCACCACAATAGCGTCCATCGGCTGGCGTGCCTTGCAAACAGCATGGACACTCAAACGGACCATCGCCGAGCGCGGACTACTCGCCACGATGAAAGCCTCCACCGCAGCGCAATTGCTACATAACGCTGCCACCAAGGCGGGCAACCTCCTGCGCACCATCGCTGTGGTGTCCACAGGACTTTTGCGCGCCGCCTATATGGCACTGACGGGGCAAGCAGGCGCCGCCACCGTGGCACAAACCGCACTCAACGCTGCAATGGCTGCCAACCCCGTGGGCGCAGTCATCACAATAATACTCTCACTCGTTGCCGCCCTTGGCACGTTGCTCGGTGTCACCTCCCTCTTCTCCTCCTCCACCAACGATGCCAACGCACAGCTCGATGCACAAAAGGAAAAACTTTCAGCCGTCGCCAAAGCACGAGAAGCAGCCGCCGAGGAAATGGCAAGCGAGCGCACAAGAATAGAACAGCTTACCCGAGTACTCAACAATAATAACCTCTCCCTTGACGAACGCCAAAAGGCTTTAACAGAACTCAAACGCATCATTCCCGATTACCACGCACAACTCTCCTCCGAGGGCGCACTTTATAACAACAATACGGACGCCATCGACCGCTATATCGCACGCCTCGAAGACCTCGCCATGGCAAAGGCTATCATGAAAGAACTCGAAGGACTCAAATCAGAAGAGTTGCAACTCACACTCAAGCAAAAGAGAAAGCAAACGAACCTCGCCCGATCTGAGTATTGGAAAAAGAAAGCCAATGAGAACCCCGACAAAATAGCCATCGTTTCGCCAAACGCCGAAAACCAAATCTCTACGATGACGGTCGAAAGCGCAGACATGAAAAAGCAAGCAGAGGCAGTGCGCAAAAACAAAAAGGCACTCCAAGAAGTCAATGCCAGCATTGAAGAGAACAACCGCAAACAAAAGGAACTCACCGACTACTTGCAACGGAACGAAGGTGTGCGCAAAGCCATGCTGGAGGGAAGCACAGGCGAAACCTCACAAAGCAACAACCTATACACAGGGCGCACCAGCTCGCCAGAAGACGAGAAGAAAGCCAAAAAGCGCAGGGAAGCCATGGAGCGCAAAGCCGAGAAAGAACGCAAAGAAAGGCTCAAAGAAGCCCTCCACCGCATAGACAAAACCTTGCTCGATGCTCGCACAAAAGCCACTGCCGACCTTGCACAAGGCACTATCGACTTGAAAGAATACGAAGAAACCGTTCTGCGTGCCGAATTGGAAGCCACCACACAACGCACACAGCTATACAAAGCAGGCACAGACGAACGCCTCAAAGCAGAAGAAGCAGAAATCGAAGCCCGCAAAAAGCTCTCCGCCTCGCTCAACGCTTGGAGCATTGCCGACGCAGAGCGCACCATGAACGAAACGCTCGCCATTCTCGAAGAACAACACGCCCGAGGCATTCTCTCAGAACAAGCCTATAACCAAGCGCGCAACCTCGAAACGCTCCGCTTTCTCGCTCATAAGCGCGAACTTTACAGGCAAGCAGGCAATACCGAAGAATTCGAAAAAGCCACAGCCGAGTATGAGAAAGAAAGCCAACGCCAAAAGGAAGAACAACACAAGGCGCATCTTGAACGCATCAAGAAGCTGAGAGAAAAGTTCAGTAAGGAAGACGCCCAAACGCTCTACCAGAAAGAACTCACCGACCTGCAAACAGCCTTGGACGAAAAACTCATCACCGAAGAAGTTTATCTCCAAACCCTTGCCCGCCTCCGTGCCGACTACGAAGAGAAGCAACGCGAAGAGCGCAAAGCACGCAACGCCAAAGACGGCTGGGACGAGATGAAGGAAAAGGCGTGGGAGGCTTTGCCCCAAAATGGTTTTGCCACCGAAATCGCCAACCTCGCCAAAGCCCTCAACGCTCGGCGCATCGCCTTTGCCAAAATCGAAGAGATGGAACGCAAGGGCATACTCACCCACCAGCAAGCCGAGGAACGCAAGGCGGAAATATCGCAGGACAAAGCCTCGCAAATCGTAACCGTGGCGCAAACCGCCTACGCCACCATTGGAGCTTTGGCACAAAGCACCTCACAGCTCACACAAGCGAACTATGAAATTGAAGCCGCCAAAGTTTCCGCTCGCTACGATGCCGAAATAAAAGCCGTGGGCGAAAGCACCACCCGAGGCAAGATGATAGAGGAAAAGAAGCAACGCGAACTCGCCGCTCTCAAGAACAAGGCAAACAGAAAAGCCCTCAACATGCAAATGGCGCAAGCCCTTGCCGAAATCCCTCTCACCGCAATGGCTGCTTACAACTCCGCCGTTAAAACACCAATCATCGGTCCAGTGCTTGCACCTATTGCCGCCACCGCCGCCGTTGCAGCAGGAATGATGCAAATTGCCACGCTCAAGAAACAGCAAGAAGCCCAAAAGAGCGGTTACTACTCGGGCGGTTTCACAGGCGGACACTCGTATCGCCGTGAAGCGGGCGTCGTTCACGAAGGCGAATTTGTGGCTAACCACAAGGCGGTGAATAACCGCTCACTATTGCCAGTGCTTCAACTCATCGACCACGCACAGAAGACAAACACAGTCGCTTCCCTGACGGCTGAAGATGTGAGCCGTTCTCTGCCTCTGACAACAGCCACCGCCCCTGCACCCTCGCCCGTGGTTGTCTCCACCACCGACGCCCGCACCACTGAAGCCCTCGAGAAACTCAACGCCAATCTCTCGCAAGGCATCACCGCCACCGTTGCCCTCTCAGGCCCTGACGGACTGGATAGACAATGGAAGCGGTTTAAGAGAATGAACGGGGATAAGTGATTCCCTATATTATAAATAAAAAATACTCTTTTGGATGTAAAAAGGCAGTGTTTTATTTTGTTGTTCGCACTTAAATGAGTATCTTTGCAGTGTAGAAAATAAGTAATCAAGTTATGAAGTACAACGAACTGCATCGGCTCTTACGCAAAATAGGTTGCTATGAGACAGGCGAACAGCGTGCCGGACATCCTTATTGGTATTCACCAATTACAAAGCTATATTTTACAACGAGTAATCACGGCAAAGAAGAAGTGCCAAGAGGAACATTAAACAACATCAAAAAACAGGCGGGGCTTTAAGCCTCGCCACCATAAAAACAGAGAATATGAAAGAAGTAAAAGCAATTATTGAGCGTAACTCTCAAGGGCTTTATTCTATTTATATGGAAGAGGCAGAGGGGCTGGGCTATGGTTTGAACGCTACAGGGGCAACAGAGGAAGAAGCAAAGCAGAATTTTGCCGAGGTCTATACAGGTATGCAGGAACTGTTTCTTTCTAAAGGTTTGCCTTTTGTTGAGGTTTCCTTTAATTTTCAGCGTGATTTGGTTTCTTATCTTCAGTTTTATGCTAAACGTTTCACGCTGGTTGGTTTGTCCTCGATAACAGGAATTCATAAAAGCCAACTTTCGCATTATATTAACGAGACTAACAAGCCGACAGCTAAAACGCAGGAGCGCATTTGGAAACGTCTTTGTACATTCTTTGCTACAGAAACAGCTGGCGTGGCTTAACAGAAAAGGCTAAGAGGGGCGGGCGTGCTTCATAACTACTTATTTTCGCTCTTTCGCGTCCGCTCCCTCCTTTGCCTTTTATATTATGAGAGTTCATTGAAATAGCCTTGGCTTATGAATATCTCGACACGCTCCTCTTCCCTGAAGAGGAAGAAAATAACTAAAGTAAAGCCCCACCTCAGAGTGGGTGGGGCTTTGCATTATAAATAAAAAGAAATGGAACAGACTGTAACAATCAAGCGCGACCTCACAGCTCCCTCAGCTCGTGCTATTCTTCAAGACATCAACGTTAGTATATCATGGGGGGACATCGCTCGCAGATACTTCACAAAGTCCGCCCCTTGGTTCTATCAACGCCTTAATGGCATCGATGGTAACGGAAACCCTACTGCTTTCACATTAGAAGAGAAAGAACAGCTTCGTAATGCACTATTAAATTTAGCAGATCGAATTCGGAACTCGGCCGCACTACTATAATCATTGTTCATTTTATTAAGACACTTTGAACAATTTGCCCCGCCTGCCATTTTTGGCAAGCGGGGCTTTTTCTTTTGGAATAAATAAATTAAAGATGCCCTTTGAACGTCTTAACCTCCTCGTGAACGGTGAGATCCTTTCCCTTCAAGTATTTGTTTGTCGTGGTAATGTCTGAATGTCTGGCTTGGTCTCTTGCCACGACAATACCTTCCGAGTTAGCCAAATCTCGAATACCCGAATTCTTCAGCGAATAGAATTGGCAAGTCTCCTTCCATTTTAACTTCTTTCGTAGTTTTACCCAGCGGTCTCGGAATATACGGCTGTCTGCTCGTTTGGCTGATGGCTTGAACCTCATACCAAAAAGAAAGTGCGTCGATGGATGTCGAAACACATCTAAGTCAATCATAAGGCGGATAATTTCTGCATTTAGTGCGACCATTCCATCTTTCCTGTTCTTACTCACCGAGGCAGGAATAAACACTTTCTGCTCCTTTATCGAAAT
>JBHAFO010000052.1:0-3598 GCA_041856145.1 Alloprevotella sp. | reverse complement strand
GGTATCGACACCGGCAAACGACCGGCCGGATTATAATGTCCAAAGAGAATATCGGCCACAGCTCGGCCTCCTTGCTCGCCCGGATACCAGGCTGTAAGCAATGCATTTGCTTTCTCGGAAGCCAGAGTCATATCCAACGGTCTACCTTGTATGTAGACCACCACCAAGGGTTTACCTGTTTCTATCAACAGCTGCATGAGGCGCTCTTGATCACCCAATAAACTCAACGTCTTGCGGTCGTACCCTTCACCGCAATCCATGTCGGGGATCAATCGGTCGCTTTCGTTGACCACCGTGGCAGCCCCCGTGGATTGGTATTGTGTCTTAAAGTCTCGTGCGCTCGAACCACCCACCACAAGAACTACAACATCGGCCGTGCGTGCCACCTCACAAGCTTCTTGAAGTTTACTTTGAGTGACATCTCGAACAGCACAACCTTTCACGTAACTCACTTGAGTATCGGCTCCCACAGCCTCCCGAATACCATCAAGCACCGTCGAAATGGCCTCGCGTGCCTGTGGAGCGGTGTAGTCACCCAGTTGGTTATAGATTTCATCGGCATTGGGACCTATCACCGCGATATGCTTCAGTCCTTTGCTCAGCGGAAGTAATCCGTCGTTCTTCAGAAGAACAATTCCTTGTCGAGCCACTTCACAAGCCAGGTCGCGATGTGCCTGCGAACGCACCACTTGCTTGGCCCGCTTAGGATCTACATAAGGATTCTCAAACAACCCCATTTCAAACTTAAGACGTAAGATGCGAGCTACCGCTTGGTCTATGGTTCGCATGTCCAGCCGTCCTTCTTTTACCGCCGTCTCAAGATTCTTCCCATAGGCATTGCCCCCTAAGTCCATATCCACGCCGGCCTGCAAGGCAAGAGTGGCGGCTTCTTTGATGCTACCCGCCACGTGGTGGGAAGTGGCTATACCCTCTATGCTACCCAAGTCGGAATAGACGAAGCCTCGGAATCCCCACTGTTTGCGCAACACATCTTGAAGTAAATAAGCATTCGATGTAGAGGGAATTCCATCAATGGAGTTGTACGATGTCATGACAGTCGTTGCTCCGGCCTCGACCGCTTTACGGAAAGGGTGTAGATATTCCGACATCAGTTCGCGCAGCCCTATGTGTGCCCGCTCCCCGTTATGTCCACCCACGGGCATACCGTAGCCCGCGAAATGTTTCAATGTGGAGTATAGATGGCATCCATCGCTACGTGACGCACCTTGCATGCCCTTCATCAACTCCACTCCCAGGGTTGCCGTGAGTACCGGATCTTCGCCAAAGCTCTCTTCCATACGTGACCACCTTGGTTCGCGCGACACATCGATCACTGGGCCATAACCTATGTTTGCACCCTGCGAACGAGCCTCTAAAGCAATGGCTTCACCCGTGCGATGCATCAAGTCTGCATTCCAAGTACTACCCAAGGCAAGAGAGGTGGGAAAGACTGTTGTCCCAATGGCCATATGCCCGTGTGGACACTCTTCGGCGAAAAGAATGGGAATGCCCAGCCGTGTTTCTTCCACAGCATATCGCTGCATCTCGTTGAGAGCCTTGGCCGATAGTTCAGGGGTCAATCCCGTTTCAAGCGTTTTTTGTGTCCAAGGGTCGGCACGCAGTACCGCCCAAAACGATCCAATAGGCATCGACTTCATTCGTTCTTTGAACAAAGCAGATACACGCACACTATGCGGAGAGGTTTTCTCGTACATTTCCCATCCCAATGGGCAACACAATTGTCCCACCTTTTCGGTTAGCGTCATACGACTCAGCAAATCGCTCACGCGTTGATCGACGGGAGCGGACGCTTGTTTATACAATAGCTGCGCTCGCAAGGGAGCGGCGAGCTCGGTGACAAGACACGCCACCAAGAAAAGAGTGCAAAGCTTTTTCATAGTCATTGGCGAGTAAATGCAATTGCAAGGGGTTCATTCTTGAGCTTACGGGGCAGATTCACCGTCACCTTACCATTAGCAATGGCGTAGTTCAACCGAGCACCGGTGTTCAACAAAATCATGCGTCCTTGAGGCAGGTTGACAGTCCACTCTAAGCTACTCGGTAGGTTTTCACCATCTTCGGGGGCGTAAATGGCATACAGTGTCTTGCCATCCTTATCGGCCGTGAACCACAACCGCCCCTCCTCACAATAATGAGGGGTGGTGCGCGTGTGATAGATGGCTTTTCCGTTGGTACGTAGCCAATTTCCCACTTCACTCAGCCGTTTCACAACTTCATCCTCTATCAACCCATCGGCCGTAGGTCCTACGCCCAATAGGAAACAACCTCCTTTGGCCACAATCTCGGCCAGCAAAGCCACCACTTTTTGCGGCGACTTAAAGGCGGCATTGGGCACCCAACCCCAGTCATTGCTCAGCGGAATGCAACTCTCCCACGGATGATTCATTTGCCGTTCGGGGATAGAACGTTCGGGAGTTTGATAGTTCTCATTCTTGCCACGAATGGTACGATCCACGGCAATGAGTCCCGGGTGCTTCACCCGCGCTCGCTCCAACACTTCGTCCAACCCTATTTCGTCACCCTTGACCCATCCGCCATCGAGCCACAAAATATCGAAATGTCCGTAGTCGCTCATCAACTCATGGAGCTGATTGCGTGTAAACTCTTGATAATCGGCCCACCAATTGGGGTGACGCTCCTTTTTGTAGTTGATATGTCGGTTGGGAGTGGCAAAGTTGGGATTCCAAAACCAAGGGCAATGCCAGTCAGGTTTGGAGAAGTAGCAACCTATCATCATTTGCTTCTTACGGAAGGCTTCGAAAACATGGTAAGCCACGTTACTGAGCGAATCTTTGGCAAACGGACCGTTGGCTATGGAAAAATCGGTGTAACGCGAGTTAAATGTACAGAAACCATCGTGGTGTTTTGTGGTAAATATCATGTAGTTGGCTCCGGCTCTCTCAATGGCATCGGCCCATTGAGAAGGATTGAAGCGGGTGGGATTGAGCGAGTCTTTCAAACCCCAATACCACTCTTTGTAACGATCATAAGGCAAATTATTCTTACGACTGATCCAGTCCACGTCTTCCGAACAAATGGACCACGACTCCACGATGCCGGGCACCGAATAGAGTCCCCAATGCAGAAGGACACCAAATTTCAAGTCTTGCCAGGTTTCCAGTTTTTGACGCACGGCCGAGTCGGTGGGCCATACGTATTCATCGGCTTCAGAAGCTTCGTGAACAAATCCTTCCACCTCCTGTGCAGCCATGGGAAGACCGGATATCAATCCGAGGGCGATAAGCAAATGTTTTAAGGTCATAAGCGTTTTTGATTTATAGCTGCCTTTGCTTCGGTTTCTAAGTGTGGGCACTTTGGTTACAAAGTGCAGGCAGTTTGTAAGATAAGTGTAGGTCGTTTGCAAGGAAAGTGTGAGCACTCACCTGGGCAAACATAGGCAAAAAGAGGGCGGACATCACGAGGCTCGTGAGCATCCACCCTCTTTCCTTAAATTAGAACACAAGCAATCGATTCAAGCTTCATCAACATCGAATCAAAAGAGTTCCTGCTCTTATTACTTGGCCCAGAAAATCTTGCTATAAGCATCGTCCTTACCGCCCATGGCTTCCACTTGTGC
>JBHAFO010000051.1:0-3444 GCA_041856145.1 Alloprevotella sp. | reverse complement strand
GCCGTTCGTGAACTAAATGAGGGTAGTTTTATCAAGAAGAAGACAACTTATTGACCCTATCTCTCATTTTTTTGTTGCATTAAGGACAAAGGTTACGCAGAAAAGCCTATCTTTGCTTTGACAATGGGCTTTTGCCTACCCTTGTGGCAGTCATAGCCCCCAGCCCTGCCTCTCGCTGAGCCGTGGCAGGCAGCGTAGAAGAAAGAAATGGGCTTTCAGCCAATCCTTTACAGCCACGGCATAGCCCCAAGGCGTGCCGCTCGTGGCTCTCCTCGGCAGGTGGCACAAAAAGGGAGGCTCATTCCTGACTGAGCCGAAGAAAGTCGCTGAATATTCACCCCTAAAAATTCAAGACGATGCGCAACAAACTATTTTTTCTCCTCCTTTTGACTGCCTTTGCCAGCATCTTCGTGTCTTGCCATCAAAAGGCAATCGAACCGCTCATTGGTGGCGATCGTGACGAACACGGCTGTCTGCCTTCAGCAGGCTACACTTGGAGCTACGCCTTGCACGACTGTGTGCGCATTTGGGAGGTGGGCGATCGCTTTGAGAACACGCAAGAATACGTGTTCCTCGTGTTCAGCTCCGACTCCACCTTTGCCGAGATTTTCACCACCAAGGAGAACATCCTCTTGCGTCGTCAAAACCGCAAAAGCAACACATGGACGCGTCGCAAGGGCGATGAGCGTGTGACCATTCAACCCAATGGCGTGATCACAGTCTTTGCCAACAATTATTATTTCACGAAGGCAAAGTCACAGTAACTGCCCTCTTTTTCACACATCGAGCCGTCGAAACACAGGTTTCGACGGCTCGATGTGCGCTTTCTGCCCCTCCCCCGCCACTGCCATTTGTGCGTGCAAAATCAAATACCCTTTGCGAGATAGGTGCAGATACGCAAAAACTCCTTATCTTTGTCTATAATAAAAAGTCTATGCGCTGTTTATAAGTTTAGCAGTGCGTTCAATCAATGAAACCCTATACATTCCTATTATGGTAGACGTAAAAGAATTGCTCAATGAATGTGGCGAGAAAATGGAAATGAGCGTGATGCACCTCGACGATGCGCTCTCGCAAATCCGTGCAGGTCGTGCGAATATACACATCTTAGATGGCGTGCGTGTGGAATACTATGGCACGATGTCGCCCCTCTCTGCTGTGGCAGGACTGACCACTCCCGATGCCCGCACGATTGCCATTAAGCCCTTCGACAAGTCGCTCTTCAAAGTGATTGAGAAGGCGATCATCGACTCCGAGGTGGGTATCATGCCTGAGAACAATGGCGAAATTATCCGCTTGGGCATTCCGCCTCTCACGGAAGAACGCCGTCGCCAACTCACCAAGCAATGTTCCAAAGAAGCTGAGGATGCAAAAATCGCTATCCGCAACGTGCGTCGCGACGGCATCGACCGCCTCAAAAAGGCGATCAAGGACGGCTTGAGCGAGGACTTGGAGAAGGATGCAGAAGCCAACTTGCAGAAGATTCACGACCGCTATATCAAGAACGTGGAGGAACTTCTGGACAAGAAGAATAAGGAAATCATGACCGTGTAGGCGCAGACGCTGCCGACCATTGTTACTATGCACGGAACTGTCATCAAGAGCACAGGGAGTTGGTACGTTGTGCGCACCGACTGCGGGCGGGAAGTGGAATGCAAAGTGAAGGGCAACTTTCGCCTTCGAGGCATCCGCTCCACCAATCCTGTGGCTATCGGCGACGGCGTGACCATCACGGACGACGGCGGAGAGGTGGCATTTATCACGGAGGTGGACGAACGCTACAATTACATTGTTCGCAAGGCGTCTAACCTCTCCAAACAAAGCCACATCTTGGCTGCCAATATAGACATGGCATTCTTGGTGGTGACCTTGGCACGCCCCGAGACTTCGACCACCTTTATCGACCGCTTTTTGGCAACAGCCGAAGCCTACCGTGTGCCCGTTTCAATCGTGTTCAACAAGGTGGACACGCTCACGGAGGAGGAGCGAGAACTGATGGACTACCTCACCCACATTTACACCGAAATGGACTATCCCGTTGTGGCAATCTCTGCCCTCTCGGGTGAGGGCGTAGAGGGTTTGACCGCACTGATGAAGGGGCGTCGCTGTCTGCTGGCAGGCAATTCGGGCGTGGGCAAATCAACTTTGCTCAACCGCTTAGTGCCCTCTGCAACAATGCGCACAGCGGAGGTGAGCGAGACCCACGGCACGGGAATGCACACCACGACCTACAGCGCCCTCTTTGACCTGCCTTTCGGTGGCTCGCTCATCGACATTCCAGGCATCAAGGGTTTTGGTACGTTCAATATGGAGGTGGAGGAAGTGGCACACTATTTCCGTGACCTTTTCCGCACGAGTGCCGAATGCCGTTTCAACAACTGCACCCACCGCCACGAGCCTGGCTGTGCCGTTCTCCGCGCCTTAGAAGAGTTGCGCATCGCCCCCTCTCGCTATGCCTCCTATCTCTCCATGCTCGAGGACAAAGAAGAGGGCAAATACCGCGATAAGGCTGCGCCTTGAGGCTCTTGTGGCTAACGCACCAAATCATTAACGATGCAGGGACGCTCAGTTTGAATGTCCCTACCCCGTTGCCAAGAATGCTTGCTCCAGCACGACAGCCTCGAGGCGCTGCCTCGTTGCAAGAGATCTTATCATTTTTCTAACCATAAAACTTTTTGATTATGAACGTAATTCTCATTCTCTTTGCCGTGGCAATTCTCTTGGCACTGATCGAAGTTTATCTTATGCCAGGCTTTGGTATTTCGGGCATCGGCTCTGCCGTTTGTGTCATTGGTGCACTGGTCATGACCTATGTGGAATATGGTATTGGCACTACCTTTGGCGTGGCACTTGGCGCCATCGTTGTGTTCTTCTTCTTCCTCTGGTACCTCTCCCGCACCATCGCAAGGAGCAAGATGGCGTTGCAAGCGAAAATCGACTCCGTGGCAACGCCCGAGGAACAGCTCACCGTCAAGGCAGGCGATAAGGGAATGGCAATCACGAGGCTCAACCTCGTGGGACGCGCATTGATCAATAATGTACAAGTGGAGGTGCGCAGTGAAGAAGGCTTCCTTGACGAAAAAACACCCATCGTGGTCACTCGCACCGCCGATGGTGTGGTCTATGTTGCGAGGGATTAACAGAAAATTATGGTGGCAAAACTGCTTTGGGTGGACGATGAGATAGATCTCCTCCGTCCTCACGTGTTGTTTTTGGAAAGTAAGGACTACGATGTAACCACGGCTTCCAACGGTATGGATGCCTTGGAATTGTGCCGTGAGCAGTCGTTCGATCTCGTACTCTTAGATGAAAATATGCCTGGACTCTCAGGGCTTGAAACCTTGCAGGGCATCAAGGAAATTCACCCAAACGTGCCCGTGGTAATGGTCACCAAGAACGAGGAAGAGGATCTCATGAACCAAGCCATCGGGTCGAAGATCGCCG
>JBHAFO010000050.1:0-2749 GCA_041856145.1 Alloprevotella sp. | reverse complement strand
GTCGAGATGTGCTTGGAAGATGTCCAAACCGCCTAAACCGCCTTTGCCATCGGAGGAGTAGAACAATTCGCCATCGGCTCTGAACGTAGGGAAAGCCTCATTGCCAGCTGTGTTCACGTTTTTGCCCAAGTTCTCAATAAAGGCAACGCCCGAAGGCATGAGTGAGGCGCGCCAAATGTCCGTACCACCATATCCACCAGGCAAGTCGCTCGTGAAATAGAGCCAACGTCCGTTGGGACTAATTGCAGGATGCGCATAGGATGAAAGCGTATCGTTGGTAATCTTCAACTGTTGTGGCTTTGACCAAGTGGCATCGCTTCGTTGCGAGGTCCAAATCTCTGCCATACGTCCATACTGTGGGTCGGTGCGACAGACGGTGAGAAACATCGTCTTGCCATCGAACGAGAAGCTACAAGCCCCCTCATCAAATTCCGTATTCACACCTCCTTCAGCGGTTGCAGGCTGTTTCCATTTACCCTTTTCGTCCTTTTTCATGAACCAAATATCACCTGGCATAATTCCCGTAATGCCTGAAGGCTCATTGCCTTTTACCTGTCGGCGTGTGGTCGTGAAATAAAGTTGCTCTGCCTCCGTGCCGAGAAATGCGGGCGAATAGTCAGAGCGTCCGCCGTTGAGTAGCGGCGCAAGCTGTGCCGTATAGCCATGTTCTATTTTCTCCTGCGCAGCGGCGTGTGTAGCTCGCAACCCCTGTAAAGTCAGCTCGTCAAAAGGCGTCAGTGCCAACTGCTTCTCATAGCTCTTCTGCGCCTCACGATAGTTGCCCATAATGCGGTGCAACTCTGCAATACGAAAATTGATTAGCGTGTCATTATTATTATAACGCTCCGCAATCAAATAGTTCGCTAAGGAACGTGCATAATTGCCATAGCGCCGATAGGCATTTGCCATCAAATAGGCACGTCGTCCGCGGTTAGCTTTATCCTTTGAGAGTGTGCGTTGATAGGCAATGCGATATTGCCCAGCCGCTTCAGCATATTCGCCCAAGGCAAGAGCAGCATCGCCTCGTCGCTCTGCTTGTTCGGCTGTGCCACAAGCGGTGAAGAGTGTCAGTAAAAATAGAAATATGGTGTATTTTTTCATTCTCAGGAAACAAATGAGAGGGGATACATATTCTTTCTCTCTGCGAAAGTATAAAATAAACGCCAAACAACGGCAAAATGTTTTGTGTAAAGGCTCAGAAATTCGCCTGCCACTGCAGAGAAACTTTTCTCCTTGCGCCTCAAGTCGAAAATATCTCTGGGGAAAGAATGTTTTAGATCTATATAGACCGTACTGTTAGCGCAAAGCTTTGAATTTTGAGGTAGGGATTATTTTATAGGCATGGGGAGTTATTGAAACAGAAAATACTATCTTTGCTCTCAAAGCAGTTGTTGCTGCGTGGGAATAAGTCTGACAACGTGATAACTGTCTATGGCATGAACAATTTGAAACCTAATTTTCACAACAAACAAACTCAATAAACTTGTTATGAAGCAGATTATTAACGGTAGGATATTGCGTCCAGAAGGCTGGCTCATCGGTGGCTCAGTGATTGTGATGGGTAATAAAATCGTTGAAATATCCAACAACGAATTACCTGTTGCGGGGGCAGAAATCATAGATGCCCAAGGTTGGGACATTGTGCCTGGTGGCATTGAACAGCATGTGCATGGTGGCGGTGGACGTGACTTCATGGAGGGCACACGCGAAGCCTTTGAAGTGGCGATAGCGGCGCATCAACAACATGGTACAACTTCGCTTTTTCCTACGCTCTCTTCCTCAACAATGCCGATGATATATGCCGCAGTGGAAACTACAGAGGAGATGATGAAAGAAGAAAATTCTCCTGTGTTGGGTTTGCACTTGGAGGGACATTACTTTAATAAGGAGATGGCAGGCGGTCAGATGCCCGAACATATTAAAAATCCCGATCCTAAAGAGTATGTACCGCTCTTGGAGTCTACTTCCTGTATCAAGCGTTGGAGCGCAGCCCCCGAGTTGCCTGGCATCCATGAGTTTGGCTGTATGTGTCGCAAGTGTGGTGTGATGAATTCTGTTGCACATACGAAAGCCAACTATAAGCAAGTGAAGGCGGCTTATGATGTGGGCTTCAAGCATGTGACCCACTTCTACAACGCAATGACTGGAGTGCATAAAAATCGTGAGTTCAAGGAAGAAGGCACGATTGAAGCTGTTTTGGCAATCGAGGATATGGCGGTGGAAATGATTGCTGACGGCATTCACGTTCCGCCCGTGATGTTGAACATGGTTTATAAGTTGAAAGGAGTAGAGAACATGTCGTTGGTTACGGACGCTTTGGCTGTGGCAGCGAGTGATAGCAAAGAGGCTTTCGACCCTCGTGTGATTATTGAAGATGGCGTTTGCAAGCTCTCCGACCGATCGGCTTTGGCTGGTAGCATTGCCACAATGGACCGCTTGGTGAAGACTGCTGTTCAGCAAGCGGGCATTCCTATGGAAGATACTTGTCGAATGGTATCTGAAACACCTGCAAAGACCATGAATGTATACGATCGTAAAGGTTCGCTGCAACGTGGCAAGGATGCCGACATTCTTATCTTTGACGAACACCAAGACTTGAAGTTTGTGATGGCAATGGGCAAGGTGGTACGCAATGAATTGCCATAAGCGAAGGTGCCTACTGAGCGCACCGTTTCCCTTACTGTAAGTAGGGTAGTGCCCCGAAAAGTGTGTAAGTTTCAAAGTTCGTATTCTTTGGAGCTTACACACT
>JBHAFO010000049.1:0-3057 GCA_041856145.1 Alloprevotella sp. | reverse complement strand
CCGTGCGCCGAGAGATACCCATTTACAGACCCAGCGATAGGATAGGATTGCCCTATATACAAGTGGATCCTGCCAAAATCATAGGGGTGGTGGAAACCAATTTGCCCGATGAAGCACGCGGATTCTCCGATTCCGATCCCGTGACCGACCGCATTGGGCAGAATGTGGCCGACTTCTTGGTGTCCGATTTGAAGCGAGGCATCATCCCATCTACCTTCTTGCCGCTCCAATCGGGTGTGGGGAACATTGCCAATGCAGTGCTGGGTGCCTTGGGACGCAACCAAACTATCCCTGCGTTCGAAATGTACACCGAAGTGATTCAAAACTCGGTTATCGACTTGATTCGGGAAGGTCGGGTTAAGTTTGGCAGTACCTGTTCGCTCAGTGTGACCAATGATTGCTTGGAGGGCATTTACCGCGACATGGATTTCTTCCGCGACAAACTTGTGATGCGTCCGTCCGAGATTTCCAATCATCCCGAGATTGTGCGCCGATTGGGCTTGATTACCATCAATACGGCCATTGAGGTAGACCTCTACGGCAATGTCAACTCCACCCACATCAGCGGCACCAAGATGATGAACGGTATAGGTGGCTCGGGCGACTTTACCCGCAACTCCTACATATCCATCTTCACTTGTCCTTCGGTGGCCAAAGGCGGAAAGATCAGTGCCATTGTGCCCATGGTGTCGCACCACGACCATAGCGAACACTCGGTCAAGATTGTCATCACCGAACAAGGGGTGGCCGACTTACGAGGCAAAAGCCCCAAGGAGCGTGCGCAAGCCATCATCGAAAACTGTGCACACCCGGATTACAAACAATTGCTTTGGGATTACCTCAAGCACACCGGAAACAAGACACAGACGCCTCACTTGATTCAGGCGGCTCTGGCCATGCATACCGAGCTGGGCAAGAGCGGCGATATGCGCAATACCGACTGGGCTACCTACCTATAATAGGCAGCCGGGCGCACCAAAAAGAATCCCCCAACCGCGGATATGACCGTGGTTGGGGGATTTGTTTTCTGCCGATCGTTTACTTTCGGTGGGTGGCTTCCTCCTTGGGTGCGGAGGTATTGACCACCTTGGCTTTGTAGCGGATGCGCTCGAAGCCCTTCAGCAACTTCTCGGGATTGGTCTTGTCGGCATCGTATTGAATGGTGATGGTTTGCTGAGCCAGGTTGGTTTCGATGTTCTTCACACCCTTTTCGAATCGGATGTTTTCCTTGATCTTGCGTTCGCACGAGGCACAATGCATCTGCGGTTCGGTGGTGAAGACGGCTGTCTTAATGTCTTTGGCCATGCCGGTGAGGGCAAAGAGTGCAGCAATGGCTGCCAATGAAATGCGTTTCATAAAAGTTCTTTTTTTATAGATGTTACTTAGTGAGTTTCAAACGAAAGCCGGCATAGAACATGGCTCCATGCACCGGCCCCCATACCATGGTGGGGTCGAAGCGGTCGCCCCAAGGATTTTCGGCGTCGACCACCAGATTCTTCTGCACGAACCCTGTGAGGTTTTCGGCTCCGGCATAGACAGACCAGTGGCGAAACCAGCGTGTCACCTGCACGTTTAGTTGCTCAAAGCCCTTAAATCGTGCGTTCCAAGCCGGCTGCCCACTTGCATCGAGCCGAGGAGCAGGCAGGCGTCCGCCTCCGTTGAGCTGGAGGGTAGCATCGAATTGCCAAATGTCCATGGGCGTTTTGTAGGAAGCCGTGAGCAGTCCCTTATAACGGCTCGTGAGCGGGCGTTCCATGAGTTGGCCGCCGTAGGAGGTCTTCACGTCGTTGAGACGGTAGGCTGCTGTTACGTTGAGCCGCTCGATGACGGGGTAGGATAGTTCCAATTGGAAAGTGTTGGAGTAGGACTTACCATCCAAATTGGTGATTCTGACTTCATCGGTGCGGCTATCCATGTCGACAACGGCCTGACGCAAGAAGTCGGTGCGGAAATACTCGGCATTGATTCTAAGGGGACGTCCGGCAATGGGGAAATGCCAGTCGGCGCTGATGCCATAGTTCCAAGCGGCTTCTTGTTTCAAGGGGTCGATGGTCCATGTGCGCCCTGAAGCCATGAGGTAGCTGTATTCGCCCAAGGCGAAGACCGTGCGGTGTCCCTTACCGACGGATGCTCGCAGGGTGAAGTGCGAAATGGGTACGTACTTGATGTGTACACGTGGCGTGACAAACACCCCGTGCAGGTTGCTACGGTCGATGCGGATGCCGCCCATCAGTGTCCAATGTTCGTTGGGTGTATAGGTGTATTGAGCGTAGGCTCCGGGGGTAGATTCGATGGTGCGCTGCTGTGTCAAGGGGTTTGAAAGGTCGTGTGTGAAGCGAAAGTGCTCGTTGTAGCGATCGTAGTTCCAGCTGATTCCCGTCGAAATCTCGTGTTGCGGAGTCGGCTTGATTTCGTACATCAGCGAGGCATAGGCCGATTGTTGCGTCACGTCATAGGCTTTGTAGCCATAGCCGGAACTTTGGTCATGAAGCGACCCCGAAACCATCAGAGCCAGGTTGCTACCCTTCTCGGCATCGAAGATAAAAGCATTCTTGGCAAAGAATTCGTAGCGGCGGGTGTCGATGCCGATGCGATAGAGTGGTAGGTTGTTGTTGCTACCGTGGTGTGTCACTTGTCCGCTGTTGCGATTCTCGGACAAAGCCTTGATGCCTCCTTGGAAGATATAGCGGTCGCTCACCCATGCCCAACGGTTCATCAAGTTGATTTGCTTTATCTTGGGTTGGTCCATGAAGCCGTCTTTATTGGCATCGTGTCCGCCCCATCTCTGTTCATAGTGAGCCAGTAACGAGGTGCTGAGTTTGGAACTCAAGTGGATATTGCCCTCGAAATTGGCCTCGGCTCTGCTTTCGCTATCCACATAAGTATTGAAGTCCAGTTGCTCATCGTCGGCTTGCGGTTTTTTGTACTCGATATTGATTTGTCCTGTGATCGACTCGTATCCATTCTTCACCGAGGCACTGCCTTTGGATATGTGGATACTCTCGAGCCATGTGCCCGGTACATAGCTCAATGCGTAGGGTGAGGCTACGCCTCGAT
>JBHAFO010000048.1:0-4296 GCA_041856145.1 Alloprevotella sp. | reverse complement strand
CCTGCACTGTTTTGGGCGAGAAGGCATCGGCACACTCGGGGGAACAATAAATGCGTGAGATGCCGAACCAATCGGCTAAACGAATGATTGTTCCCAAATTGCCAGGATCTTGCACACCATCCAATGCCAATGCCAACTCATTGGACATTAGCTCCATCACATTGGCTTGAGAAGTGGGCTTCTCGAAGATCGCCAAGCAATCGTGAGGCGTTTTAAGCTGAGAGGCTTTCTCCAACTCTTGTTGCGACACAACGACCAGTTCGCCCACTTCCAAAGTCTGTGCCTTGGGTAAGTAAGTCTCTGTGGCTAAGAGAGTGTGCAGACGAAAACGAGAAGCCAAATCTTCCACCGCCTTTGGTCCTTCGGCAATGAAACAGTTGTCCGCATCTCGATACTTCTTCAACGCCAAAGCGTTAATCCACTTGAGTTTATTCTTGCTGAGAGCCATAGCAATATAGCACTTTATGTAATGCCCCTAAGAGGCTTGACCTATAAAAAACACACAAAGCTACAGTTTTTTTCTCACTCTGAAGTCTTAACTTTGCAGAGATATGTCGAAATCCTTTCAGTATTTACTCCTTTTGCTTGCCCTTGTAGTGAGCTTTGCAGGCTGTTCGCCCACTCGTTTTCTCAAAGAAGACGAGAAGTTGTTGCGCTCCGTATCTCTCAAAAGCGATGATAAGGCGGTGGTGGCTTCGGACTATCGTAACTATATACGCCAAGAAGCAAACTCACGCTGGTTCAACTTCTTTAAAGTACCACTGGCTTTGTACTCTCTCTCGGGGAGTGATAGCACAAAGGCGATTAACAAAATGTTCCGACGCATCGGCGAAGCACCACGTATATATAATATAGAGGCTACACAGAAGAGCAAGCAAGCTCTGCAATCCGCTTTGTTCAATAAGGGATATTTGCATGCAAAGGTAGATGCTCAAGTGGTAACAAAGGGGCAAAAAACCGAAGTGACATACTTGCTTCATCCTGGTCCACGCTGGACAGTGCGCACGATTCGCTTCGACTTTGACGATGCAAAAATGCTGGAGGTTTATGCTCAAGACAGTTCCAAGTCCTTGCTCCGCGTAGGTATGCCAATGGATGTGGCTGTACTGTCTGCAGAACGTTCACGCATTGTGACGGCTCTGCAAAATAGAGGCTATTATTTATTGAACAAAGAATACGTTTCATTCAAAGCCGACTCTGCAACGACCGACCAGTTTGTAGATCTCACGCTGACTTTCTCTCGTCCCGCAGGGATTGACTCTGCCTTTGCCTACCAGCCTTTTCATATCGGCAAGGTACATATTTACGACAGGATTAAAGAGGATGCCCCTGACTCGTCTTATTTCCGCAATATTTGGATACACACCAAAAGACGACCTATTATGCACCGTCGAACTTATGCTAATCATACAGCCTTACGCCCCGACAGTGTGTACAGAGAAAGGGATGTTCAACGTACTTACAGTAGTTTCAATGCCTTAGAAGCTGTAGCTTTCTCTACAGTTCAGCTCCAGCCCAATTATTCTGACAGTACAGCACCACGCTTAGATGCGACGGTGCTGATTAGTCCTGCCAAGCGACAATCAATTACGACTGAATTAGAAGGAACGAACACTTCTGGCGATTTGGGCGCAGCCGTTGCTCTCACATATAGCAACCGCAATGCTTTTCGAGGAGCAGAAATTCTTTCTCTCAAACTGCGTATGGCGTATGAAGCTATCAGCGGTTTGGAAGGTTACGATGCACAAAGTTACTGGGAGTTTGGAGGCGAATTAAACTTACGAATGCCTACAATACAAATGCCCTTTGTTCCTCAAAAGTATTTGCAAACATTCAAAACCTTTTCTGAGGTGAGTTTACAATATAACTCGCAGAATCGCCCAGAGTTTCATAAGCGTCTCCTTTCTGCCGACTGGAATTGGCAGTGGCAACCAGTAAAGCATCCCGAATGGCGACATACTTGGAACGTGATTGGGCTGAACTATGTGTTCATGCCGTGGATATCGGAGACTTTCCGAAATAATTATTTGGATAATTCCGATAGCCGCTACTCCATGCTACGCTATAGCTATGAGAATATCTTGATATTGAAGATGGGTTATGGCTTTCTCTATAATTCTTCACGACGCAACCAGCCCAACGGCACTTACAACACGAACGACTATCAGATTCGCTTCAATGTCGAAACTGCAGGTAACCTCTTGTACGCCATCTCACGCATAGCCAAGGCTGAGCGTGACGAAAAAGGACAGTACACCTTATTGAACAACGCCTTTTCGCAATATGTAAAGTTCGACTTTGACTACTCTAAGAGTTTCCTCATCAATTCGAACAATTCGGTGGCAATTCATGCCGCCTTTGGCTTAGCCGTTCCTTATGGTAACACCCGCTATATGCCCTACGAGAAGCGCTATTTTGCAGGTGGTGCAAATAGCGTGCGTGGCTGGAGCGTCCGAGAGCTGGGGCCTGGTAGCTATGTGGAGGAAGATGGTAAAATCAATTTCATTAACCAGACTGGTAACATCAAGCTGGACTTGAGCGTAGAATATCGCACCTCTCTCTTTTGGAAGTTCCTCGGTGCAGCCTTTATTGATGCTGGTAACATTTGGAACATCCATGCTTACGACGGTTTGGAAGCAGGGCAATTTAAGTTCAAGAAATTCTACAAACAAATCGCTGTGAGCTATGGCTTGGGCTTGCGTTTCAACTTCGACTACTTCATCCTCCGTTTAGATGCTGGTATGAAAGCCATTCATCCAGCCTATGAAAGCGGTAAAAATCGCTACCCCATCTTCCACCCAAAGTTCAAACGCGATTTTGCCTTGCACTTCGCCATCGGACTTCCTTTCTAACTCTTCTACTCCTTATAAATATATGGTCAAATTCATCAGTCTTGGTAGCGGTAGCAGTGGCAATGCCTATTATATTGAGACAGAAGATAGTGCGTTGCTCATTGATATGGGCATAGGCATCCGTAACTGCAAGAAGTATTTCCGAGACTACGGCCTTAACTTTGGTCTGGTACGTGCCATCCTCGTCACGCATTATCATACCGACCACATCAAAGCTGTAGGTGCACTCTCACAACAGTTCCAATTCAACGTGTGCACCTCGCAGTTGGTGCACGAGGGAATGGATCGCAACTTTATGATGAGTAAGAAAGTGCCCAAGGAGTTGCGCTATACAGCGATACATCACAAGAGTTTTCAAGTGGGTAGTTTCACTGTCACAGCCTTTCCCGTGCCCCACGACACAAAGGAGAATAACGGCTACTTCATCTCCATCGGCGACGTACACTTCTGTCTCATCACAGACGCAGGACGCATTACAGACGAGATGCTACCCTATATTCAGCGTGCTAACCATTTGGTGATAGAAGCCAACTACGATGCCCAACTCTTGGCAAAAGGTCCTTACCCTCTCCGTCTTCAACAACGCATCAGCAACGGCAATGGACATTTATGCAACGACATTACGGCACAAGTGTTGAGCGAAAACTTATCACCCACCATTCGCCACATTTGGCTCTGCCATTTAAGTGAAGACAACAACCGTCCGCATATTGCAGAAGAGACTATCAGCAAAGCCGTCAAAGCCTCGCTCCCCTTGCTCAGCGAGCAAATTATTATCGAAGCGTTGCCCCGAAAACAACCATCTAAACCCTTTTTCTTGGAATAAAAAGCCATTTTTCGGTACAACGCCCTTGTTAGTATGAAAGAAAATACTAACTTTGCACTCGAAATCCAATGGTACCTTGACCGAGCGGTTAGGTAGCGGTCTGCAAAACCGTGTACGGCGGTTCGAATCCGCCAGGTACCTCTTCTTAGAAAGCTTCGATTTTCTCTTGAAAATTGAAGCTTTTGTTTTTTACCTATGCTTATTTTTCCTTACCACTTCTGCCATACTTGAACATGCTGAAAAGCAGAACCAACCAGTTCTGTTGCACTTTAGCTGAGTCCAGTCTTCAAATGGACTTCCTACAGCAACAAACTTCATTACTTACGCCAAGAGTTTCATCTGGATATGCTAACATTTTCCGTTTCGCACTGCAATTTGTACAAAACACACTGTGAGAAAAACTTTCCCTACGCCTTCAGTCAAAAATATTGGCGCAAGGAACAGATTCTCTCCGTGCAACAAATTCCTTTGAATAGGCAGATTTTAATGCCACTGCCCTATTCCTATACATAACAACAGCGCACAAATGAAATCCATCACGGAGTATCATTTGTGAGCTGTTGCAAGCAAGCTTTTTGATAGGCTTGCGTGCTCGAAGCGGGACTCGAACCCGCACGG
>JBHAFO010000047.1:0-3921 GCA_041856145.1 Alloprevotella sp. | reverse complement strand
CTTTGGCGTACGCGATGCCCGTGGTCTCTCAAGCCTTGCCCCCTCCTTTTATATGCCCTCCTATGGTAGTGGTGTCACAGGTGCTACCTATGTGCGTGGCGTAGGCTCTCGTGCCGGTACGCCAGCCGTGGGTGTTTATGTAGATAACCAAGCCTACATCGACAAGAGTGGCTACACTTTTGGTTTCCAAGATGTGGAGCGTGTCGATGTGTTGCGTGGTCCTCAAGGCACATTGTATGGTCGTAACACGATGGGCGGTCTTGTGCGCATTTCCACCTTTAATCCTTTAACAACCTACGGCACTCGTTTGCGCTTCGGGCTATCTTCGCGCAACTTTGGACGCTATGCATCTGGCACAACCTACGTACACCCAACCGACAACTTGGCTTTCTCATTTGGCGTGACCTATGAGGGGCAAGACGGTTTCTTCCGCAACACAGCGCTGGATACGAAAGCCGACAAACAAAATAGCTTTGGGGCTAAGACCCGCATTGCTTGGCAAATTTCGCCCAGCCTTCGCCTCGGGCTTAACGCCAATTATGAGTATCGCGACGAGCGTGCCAATCCTTACCGCATTGCGGAGGACACGATCACAAACCTCGCTGTTGGCACAATCACGCAGAACCGCCAGAGCTACTATCGTCGCAATTTGACCAATCTTGCCCTCGATTTGGAATGGCGCACCAAGGCATTTACGCTGACTTCTATCTCGGCTTATCAAGATATCGACGACCGCACTTTCCTCGACATGGACTTCATTTCGGTCGATTACTTCTCCACGCTCCAACGCCAGCAGATTCGCACTTTCTCTGAGGAATTGGTGGCAAAAGGCAAGGTGGGTAAAATTTGGGATTGGACGCTCGGCGGATTTTTTGCCTACCAGCACATGAAGACCAACGTGCCTGTGATGTTCTATCAAGACGGCATTAACGCTTACATCAATGCCAACATGGCGCGCGCCTTCAGCAGTGGCAGTAGCGGAATGCCTGCCATGACGCTGCGACTGACCGACCCCGAGATGACATTCTTGGCTGATGCGTCCACGCCAACGCTCAATGCAGCCATTTTCCACCAGAGCACTGTGCGCTTTGCCCCTCGCTGGGCTGTCACCCTCGGCTTGCGTGCCGACTACGACCACCAGAAGCTCGACTTTGACGCAACGTCTACTTCGCCAATCAACTACTATTTCAACTATCGCAACCAATTCGCAACCACCCTCCAGGCTACGCCAAATATTATAGGAAACATCTCCGATCACTCTTGGAAGCTCCTCCCTAAAATGGCGTTGCAGTTCGACCTCAACGACAACCTGGGCAATGTCTACGCTTCGGTTGCCAATGGCTATCGCTCGGGGGGCTACAATTTGCAGACCTTCTCATCTCTGAGCCAGTCCTTGCTTCAGCGTCAGATGATGGAGGGCGTGCTGGAATTTTCTACTGCGTCGATCAATTCAATGCCCATTCCTGATGCGACCAAGCAACGCCTCATTGCGTCGATGACCTCCAGCATTGCCACACGCCTGCCAGCAGAGCCAGATGTTCGCACTATGCGTTACAATCCGGAAACAACCTGGAGCTATGAAGTCGGAACGCACCTCAATCTTCTCAAAGGTCGCCTGCAAACGGACGTGGCATTCTTCCTCATGAACACTTCCGACCTGCAAATCACTCGCTTCAATGCCACAGGTTTTGGCAGAGAAACGGTCAATGCAGGCAAGAGCCGTTCCTATGGCGCAGAGATCAGTCTGCGTGGCGCTTTCTGCGACAATCGCCTCTTCTTGATGGGTAGTTATGGCTATGCCCACGCCACTTTCACCGACTACGAAGAGTATGTAGCAGGCGCAACTGCCAATGTTTCTCGCAACGGCAACCGCATCCCCTATACGCCACAACACACCTTTGCTCTCTCGGCAGACTATCGCCTGCCACTCGGCAACGGTCTTTTCCGCAACTTTCTTATAGGTGCAGACCTCAACGGAGCAGGCAGTATTTACTGGGACACTGCCAACATGGCTAAGGAATCGGCTTACGCCCTCCTCGGCACACGCCTCGGCGTTGAACTCAAAGGGGGAATAGAGCTGAGCCTCTACGGTCGCAACGTGACGAACACCGATTACAACACCTTCTCCTTCACCAACCTCGGGCGTCGCCTTGCGCAACAAGGTACACCGCGCTACTTTGGAGCAGAAGTGAGAATCAAACTATAACTATTTTAGACCCTTAGACCTGCAAGAACACAGCGTTCTTTGCAGGTCTAAACATACAGCGCAGAGCCACACCCATGGTACATCCTCTTCTTTCCGCCCTCTTTGTGGGCATCTTCTCCTTGTTTTCTTCCCTCTCGGCTATGGGGCAAACGGCATTGGAACAACGTTTGGAGAAACAAGGTATGGTACGTGTGCAAAGTATCGACCCTACCATTAAAGTAGACCTTATGTATCGCCGTGCGGACAACTTCACGGGAAAAATTCTCTACACCGACCTGACCACCGCCTACCTCCACCCCGAGGCTGCCCATGCGCTCAAACGGGCGCAAACAGCCCTCAAACGTTTGCGCCCCGACCTGAGTTTGATTGTCTATGATGCTGTGCGTCCAATGAGCGTGCAACAAATCATGTACAATGCCGTGCGTGGCACTTCCAAAGCCATTTATGTTTCCAATCCTAAGAACGGTGGCGGACTGCACAACTATGGTTTGGCAGTGGACATCACCCTCTGCAACGCCAACGGCGACACCCTCGACATGGGCACACCCATCGACTATCTCGGGCGGGCAGCACATACGGACATCGAAGCCCAGTTGCAACGTTCGGGACGCATCTCTGCTGCCGCCGTAGCCAACCGCCAGCTTTTGCGAAAGGTTATGGCTGAGGGCGGTTTCAAGGTCTTGCGCACAGAATGGTGGCACTTCAACCTCCGCACCCGGGCTGAGGCGAAACAGAGATACAAGGTGGTGAAATAAATCGCCCGCCTCCGCTCACAAGAGTCAGAGGCTTCGCTTGGCGAAAGTCTAAAAGAAAGCATCCGTCCTTTAGGTTTCGTAACACTTGCCCTTGCATTTGGCAGACGGATGTATTATCTTTGCAATACGCAAATAGGGACAATGGTCAATTTGAACCATTGTCCCTATTTTCTTGCGTTTGGAGCGACCCACGAAGAGGCGCAACTTGAAAATCTTTCCTCCGCCTCCCGCAATTTCTCCAAGCCCTCCCGTTTTCACAGCAGGCGCAACCCGATTTTCCGAGAGGCACAGAGCCGTTTCCCACCAAGCCTTAGCGTGTTAATCTTTCTATACAGAACATAAAACTGGAGGAGTGGAAAAGTGCCTCTTTTACCAAGTAACAATTCAGCTCGACACACCTGTAATAATTTTCTGCGCGAACAAAGACACTGAACAAGCATAACGTTTCGTTTTCAACAGACCTTTTCTCACCACAGCCATAGCTCGACCGCAGTCTCCTCGCTCGAGTCTGCTCGTCTGGCTGGGCAAAAAGGCGATTCTTTCAATTCAAAATTATGATATACGGATACATCAGAGTGAGTAGTGACAAACAAACTGTGGAGAACCAGCGGTTTGAGATTAAGAGTTTTTGCCAAAGGCAAGACTTGCAGATCGACGACTGGATTGAGGAGACCATCAGTGGTACAAAGAGCTATGACAAGCGACAGCTCGGGCGTTTGCTCAAGCGCATTAGGAAAGATGATATTATCATCTGCTCAGAGCTTTCACGCTTGGGGCGCAACTTGTTTATGATTATGGAGATCCTCAACATTTGTATGACCAAGGAATGTCGTGTTTGGACAATCAAAGACAACTATCGCCTTGGCGACGATATACAAAGTAAAGTGCTTGCTTTCGCTTTTGGGCTTTCCGCCGAAATAGAACGCAACCTCATTAGCCAACGCACCAAAGAAGCCTTGG
>JBHAFO010000046.1:0-5698 GCA_041856145.1 Alloprevotella sp. | reverse complement strand
GGTATAGCTGGGCGGTGGAGCACGACTTCTTGGAATCGACCTTCAGCGCATTGTTCCGAGGTGTGCATGCTCTTCTCACGACCGATGCCAAACGACGAAATTTACTGCTTTTCCAGCGCGAGCCAGAGGTGGACGAAACGCAGGAAGTACAGGGCTACTATGGCGCATTCACCGATCTCGTGTGCCGAGCCAAACAGGCAAGGGATTGTTTCCTGATATTAGGCCCTCCAGGAACGGGGAAGACTTCGCACGGCTTGCTTACCCTCGTAAAGGAAGAACTCTTGAACCCTGAAGCATCAATTCTTCTGATGGCATATACCAACCGTGCCGTAGACGAAATCTGCGAGAAGTTGCTCGAAGAAGGCATCGACTTTTTGCGCTTAGGTAAAGAGAGTGTGACGGAAGTGCCAAGCGATTTCCTTTTCGACCGTCGGGTGCAGACTTGCCGAACGCCCGAAGAAGCTAAAGCCCTCCTTGAGCGTACCCGTATCTTCTGTGCCACCACAGCGAGCCTTAATGGCAATATGGCTTTCTTCTCAACAAAGAGTTTTAGCTTGGGCATCATTGACGAGGCGTCGCAGCTTTTAGAACCGCAGGTGCTGGGTATTCTCACAGCGATGAAAGATGGAGAAATGGCTGTGCGCCGCTTCGTCTTCATTGGCGACCACAAGCAACTGCCAGCCGTTGTGGCGCAAGATGTGCAAACCTCCACGGTGACAGATCCTTTGCTCTTAGAAATAGGTGTTACAGACTGTCGTAACTCCCTCTTTGAACGCCTTTATGCTCGCTGGGGCAATGACCCACGCCTTTGCTATATGCTGACAAAGCAAGGACGTATGCACGAAGAAATTGCCGACTTCCCCAACGAAATGTTCTACGAGGGGAAATTGGACTGTGTGCCGTTGTCACATCAGAAAGCCGAACTCCCGCCTCTTCTAAATGCGCAAGGCATCGCAGCCATCTTGGCAAGTCATCGGCTCGCTTTCATTGCTCCTGCAACCACTGTGCGTCCACAGAATGACAAGGTCAATTTGGTGGAGGCTGAAATGATTGTGCAAATAATTGAGGCGGTGTGGAAGAAGTATCAAGCAGAGGGGCGAGCGTTTGATGCAAGTAGTAGTGTAGGAGTGATTGTGCCTTATCGCAACCAGATTGCAGCTATTCGGAAGATATTACTGCACCGAAACTTGCCCGCAGAGCTGAGCGATATAACCATTGACACAGTGGAGCGTTTCCAAGGTTCGCAACGAGATATTATTATATATGGTTTCACTATAAGCAGAGCCTATCAGTTGAACTTCTTGACAGCCAACACCTTTGAAGAAAACGGTTATCTCATCGATCGCAAACTGAATGTGGCTATGACCCGTGCGAAAGAACATCTACTACTCATTGGCGATGCCACGCTCTTGGAACGAGATAAAATCTTTGCCCAGCTCATTGCTTATATCCGCAAGCGGAATGCCTATTACGAGGTTGCTCCCAGCGACTTCCGGTAGCGTAGGGGAGAGCAAGGAAACAGTTGTGTGTGCAGAAAAATAGGTTTGAACTTTGGTAACTCTCCGCAAAACGCTAACTTTGTGAATATAATTTACCTCCTTTTAGTATGAACAAATTGCAACTTTTTGCTTTACTTGGTTTAATGATATTCCTTTCTGTGAGTTGTTCCAGCCCCAAAGCATCGAACACTACCGCCTCTGCAGATAGTACTACGGTGCAAAAAGATGAACCCATCTCCTTAGGAAATGGCTATGAAAACCTGAAGGAAATCAAGATGTCGGGGCATGATTATCGCATTTCTATACGCTGTGTCGCAGATAAGCAGGGGGCAGTTGTTGAAGATGACTTAGGACAAAAGTTTTATGATAATCGTGTGGAGGTTTCCATTGTCAAAGATGGAACAGAGTTGCTCAAGCAAAGTTTTTCTAAGACAGACTTCTCCTCTCATCTCTCCGAAAGCAGTTTGAAGCGGAACGTCTTGCAAGGCATGAACTTCTACGGAGATAAATCGGATGCCTCATATTTGTATTTCACAGCCTTAGTGGGAGAACCAGGTATGGATGGTGGTTCTGCATTTTTAGTTAAGGTTTCGACTGAAAATGGTTCATTTTCAATAGAGAAAGACTCGGAAGTTTTTGTCGAGACTGCGCAGGGAGTAGACTAATATCTTCATATTGTCTCAGATCAAGGCCTTGTGTAAAAGGTTAGAGGAATATATCTTTTTATTAAGACATACAGAATCGTGTAGAACGCATCGTGCTTGATGAGAGCGCAATACGTTCTATATTTTTTATGCCTCCCGTCGGAAAACTTGTCGGGGAAAGGAAAATTTGTCTGTGCTTACTTGAGGAATAAGGGGCTTTTATACGCAACTATTCGCTTAGAAAGTAGTAAATTTGCCTATAAATTATAGGAGTAAGTAGTGCATACCAAAAGAACTGTGGCACACTTATCGTCCTACAGCTCCCAGTAGTCCATGTTTTTGTTCAAAAGGTTAGATAGATTTATTCTCGGAAAGTTTGTTCTCATCTTCTTGGGAGCATTCTTTATCTGCCTCTTTGTCTTCATGATGCAGTTCACTTGGAAGTATGTCGATGAGTTGGTAGGCAAAGGCTTGACGTTCGATGTTTTGGCACGCTTCTTCTATTATATGGGCATCACACTTGTGCCAAACTCCTTGCCCTTGGCTGTGCTTTTGGCTTCACTGATCACGTTCGGGAACATGGGCGAACAGCTCGAACTTTTGGCAATGAAAGCTGCAGGGGTGTCGCTCTTCCGCATCATGGCACCTATTGGCGTGTTTGTGGTAATGCTCACTGCCACGTCGTTCTACTTTCAAAACTATACCTCGCCTTATGCTCAGTTGCAACTGCGTACTTTGCTCTTTAGTATGAGGGCGACCTCGCCTGCAGTGGAGATACCAGAAGGCGTGTTCTATACGGACAAAATTCCGAACATCAACCTTTACGTCCAGTCGAAGAATGCTGAGACGGGGATGCTCTATCAGGTGATTATCTATAAAACTGACCAAGGATTTGACCGTGCACAGATAGTACTTGCCGATTCGGGGCGTTTGGCGGTAACGGCAGATAAGCAACATTTGACCCTCCGGTTGTGGCAGGGCGAGATGTTTGAGAATTTGCAAGGACAGAGTGCGCCAGGGCTGACTACGGCAGGCGTGCCATACGACCGTGAGACCTTCATCCAGAAAGATTTTATCATCGACTTTGATAGTAACTTCAAGGAGATGGATGCTAATCAGTTGGCTGGAATGGCGCAGGCAAAGAGTATGGTGGAGATTGTGCAGAGCGTGGACTCGATGCAACATCGCTTGGACAGTATAGGCAAGGAACATTACGACTTCTTGAAACGCACCACCTTTCGCTTGGCATCGCTGTCTAAGCAAGATAGCTTGGCTTATGTGGCACAGAGTAAAAAAGATACTCGTTCGTTCGATGAACTATTGGCTGCCTACAATAATAATAATTTGACCAACGCTGAACAGTCGGCTGCTATGGCTGTAGCACAACAGCGAGCAGATATGGAGTTCCGACGCGATATGACAGCCGACACTGAAGGAATGATACGTCGTCACTGGATTGAATGGCATCAGAAAATTACCTACTCCTTAGCTTGCCTGATGTTCTTCTTTGTGGGGGCACCTCTGGGAGGCATTATTCGTAAGGGCGGACTGGGTATGCCTACTGTAATAAGTGTTGGCATATTTATTGTTTATTATATTATCAACACCTCGGGGATGAAGCTTGCACGAGATGGAAGCATCAACATAGCCTTTGGTATGTGGGTCAGTACAGCTATTTTGACGCCGATAGGTTTGTTTTTGACCTATAAGTCGAACAACGATTCGGTGGTGTTCAACGCAGAATTGTACCAACGCTTCTTCCGCAACCTTTTAGGTTTGCGCCCCAAACGCTTCCTCACCAGAAAGGAAGTGATAATAAGTGATCCTGTTTATACTCAATCACTCGAGGAGCTAGGAGAAATAATAGCAGATACAAGAGCTTTAGCTCATACGTTGAGCCAGCAACGTTTCACCAACTACAACCAGCTCTTTTTCAAACCTCCAGTAGAGGATGCAACACCTGCATTGGCTGATCGCTTGGAGGCTTTTATTACGGAAGTGAGCAATAGCCAAAGTCACAGAATCGTGGAAACACTCAATGGTTTTCCACAACTTTTCAAGAGAGAGCACCAACAGATAACACGCAATAAGTATCTCAATCAAGCTTTTGGTATAATCTTCCCAATCGGGTTAGTATTATGGTTGCGTAGTAATTACTTCCTGCGCAAATTAAAGGGCGATTGCCAAAAAATAGAACGTGTGGCGGAGCAGTTGCAACAGTTGCTCCGTAACGAAATTAAAGATATGGAACGATGAAAATATCCAGTATAGAAGAAGCTCTTGAGGACTTCAAACAAGGAAAATTCCTCGTGGTTGTTGACGATGAGGACAGAGAAAATGAAGGCGACTTGATCATGGCTGCGGAGTTTGTCACGCCTGAACATGTCAACTTTATGCTGACAGAAGGACGTGGCGTGCTTTGTGCACCAATGACAATGGAACGCTGTCGAGAATTGAAGCTCGATCCTCAAGTGTCGGACAATTCCAGTATGCTTGGTACTCCTTTCACGGTGACTATCGACAAGTTGAAAGGTTGTACAACAGGAGTTAGTGCAGCCGACCGTGCTGCCACTTTTCGTGCTATAGCCGATCCTACGAGCAAAGCAGAAGATTTTGGACGCCCTGGGCATATCAATCCATTGTATGCGCAAGATCGTGGTGTTTTGGTGCGTGCAGGACATACAGAAGCTGCCGTAGATTTGGCTAAGTTGGCAGGACTACAGCCTGTAGCAGCAATCATTGAAATCCTCAACCCCGATGGCACAATGGCACGTATGCCACAGTTGATGGAGTTTGCCGAGAAGCATAATCTGCGGATAATAACAATCAAAGACCTCATAGCCTATCGCTTGAAGAGTGAATGTCTCGTGGAGCGTGGTGAGGAGGTGAACATGCCTACAGATTATGGTACTTTCCGCCTTATTCCCTTCAAGCAAAAGAGTAACGGATTGGAACATGTTGCCATTATCAAAGGACGATGGGAAGAAGGCGAGCCCATTTTGGTGCGCGTGCATTCGTCTTGCGTTACAGGAGATATATTTGGCAGTCACCGTTGCGACTGTGGCGACCAGCTCCACTATGCCTTGCGTCGGATAGAGAAAGAGGGCAAAGGTATGGTGTTATACCTCAACCAAGAAGGACGAGGTATAGGGCTTATGGCAAAAATAGCTGCCTATAAACTCCAAGAGCAAGGCTACGATACAGTCGATGCAAACGTACACTTAGGTTTCGACCCCGACGAAAGAGATTATGGCGTAGGGGCGCAAATCCTCAATCTTTTGGGCGTGAAACGGATGCGCTTGATGACCAACAACCCTGTGAAACGTGTCGGCTTAGAAGCCTATGGTCTTGAAGTTACGGAGAATGTTCCTGTAGAAATCAAAGCCAACATAGACAATGAGCGTTATCTGCGCACGAAGAAAGAGCGTATGGGGCATACGCTCAAGCTTAACAAGTAAAAGTAGAACTATATAACTATACTATTATGCAAGAAGAAAATCGTTTTAATGTGGCACAAGAAGTGCCTTATAACGTAGTAAAGCCGGCGGCTTATGC
>JBHAFO010000045.1:0-10640 GCA_041856145.1 Alloprevotella sp. | reverse complement strand
GGGCCGTAAGCATTGGGAATGTCCGATGCCAAGTAACGAATCACCGAGAAACGGGCATCTTCCATGCTCATTTCGGGAACTGTATCAGGCCACTCTTCGCCACGGATAGCGTTCTTAAAACCAGCTTGTTCAAAGGCTGCTTGCCAGTCATTCACACCTTGGATCAAATACTTACGCCAACGCTTCGGCGTAGCAGGGTCGATGTAGTAAACAATAGGTTTCTTGGGTTCAACAAGCTCGCCACGCTTCATCTTTTCCATGTCTGCGCTGTCCTTAGGTTCTAAGCGCCAACGTGTGATGTAGCGTTTTCTTTGCACCTGCTGTTGGTAGTCGGAAAATTGTGACAAGCCTTCCACGAAATAACCTACGCGGGGATCGAAAAGACGAGGCAACATAGGCGTTTCGGGCAGGAGCACGAAGGAAATGTTCAAACCCAATGTGATGCGTCCAGTCGCACTGGCAGAATAAGACTTCCCTGCTGGTGTGGCATAAGTGCGCACAAGGCGAACCTCCGTGTTCATAGGGAAGGTTTTAATCTCTTCGATGTAGGACAAATTTGGAATCATACCTGCGATACCAAATTCCTTTCTTGCATAACTGCTCACGCCCAGTGCAGGATTATCCTCGCTGAAAAAGCTATTGACCTTTATCTTCAGCATGCCCTTGCTACGGCTCTCAATTTTGAAAGTGCCGAGGATGGGATTAGAGTTACTGATGACAACGGCTTTGTTAATCTCGTCGTATTTGCTGGCGAAGTTGCTCAAAGGCTCAGCACGCATAAGGAGGCGATCCTCTGGTGCTTCCTCAAAATAGATCATCTGCTCATTGGATAGCTCGCCACCGTAAGTTTTTGTGCCTGCAGGCGTGGAAGTGTAGCGTACTGTGGATAGGAATTTGCGACCGAGGAGGTTCTGAGGAATTTCAAATGTCCATTCTCCATTTTGTTTGGTCACAGTGAAAAGCCCTTTCGTCGTTACAGGTTTTTCCTTTCCTTGCTGACTCTGTTGTGCAGCAGCACTCGAGGCTTGCTTCTTCCCTGATGCTGTTGCAGTGGCAGAGCTTTGTGCAATGGCTGGCGTACTCAATAGTGCCACCAATGCAAGTGGTAATATCTTCTTCATATAGTACAGTGTTTATGATGAGGTTTGTTCTTATATATTATATTGCCAAGAGTTGTTCGGCAAAGCTTTCGTATCCCCCTTCGAGACGACTCAACTGATACGGCTCTAAGGAGAGAGAAAAAGTTGCAGGGAGGTTTTCTATATCGAAATAAGCCTGCAAAATACTCGTGAGGTTGAAAGCCAAGCGGTCGCCACGGCGCAGGAGCAACCCGCAGGTGTGGCGCAACAAGGGCGCATTCCCTTCCTCTTGTCGCAAGAGCTGAAAGAGGAGATAGGAGGCAGGAGCTGTGGCAATGCGCACCAAATTTGCGATGCGTGCTTCCGTTTCCACTTCGGCAAAAAGGCGGAAAAGCCATTCTGCCTCAGCATACGTGCCTACGAGGGGCAAGAGGGTGTCCAACACCTTGCGCCTATCGATGGGCGAAAGTCCCGTTTCGGCATATTTCTCCAAGGATACGGAGGGCAGTGTCAAGGACTTATTTTTATAATGTGCAACAGTGGCTTTCAGGAACGTGCCAAGAAAAGCCTTGGGATGCGTTGGCACTGTTGCCAAAAAGAGTTCGGCAAAATCTTCACCATTGCTTATTGCAGGCAGAAGTTCCTCCGACAGATACGCCCCAGCCGTATGCTGTTCGCTATTGGAGAGCGAGCGCAAAAGCTCGGCAAGCGTTTCTTTCTTCGGAGAGGCGATGGCAATGCGCAAACGCTGTTGTAGCGCAGGGTTGCAACGGCGATAACTCATTCGTCTATGGCTTAACGTTTTTCCAAAAGCACCACATTTTCCACGTGGTGCGTCTGTGGGAACATGTCCACGGGTTGCACACGCACCACCCGATAAGCCTCGTCCAAAAGTTGGAGGTCGCGGGCTTGCGTAGCAGGGTTACAGCTCACATAGACGATGCGTTCAGGAGCGGCAAATAGCAATACTTCTATCACATCGGTGTGCATACCAGCACGAGGGGGGTCGGTGATAATCACATCGGGACGCCCATGCTCAGCCAAGAAGTCCTTTGTGAGAATATCCTTCATATCCCCTGCGAAGAAAGTAGTATTGCTCAAGCCATTCAGTTCGGCGTTCACTTTTGCATCTTCAATCGCCTCTGGTACATACTCGATGCCTATAACCTTTCGTGCTTGACGCGCCACAAAATTGGCAATCGTACCTGTTCCTGTGTAGAGGTCATAGACCAGTTCATTGCCCGTCAGCCCGGCAAAGTCACGAGCCACCTTGTAAAGTTCGTAAGCTTGGCGTGAATTGGTTTGGTAAAAGCTCTTAGGGCCTACCTTGAAGCGCAAGCCCTCCATTTCTTCATAGATACAATCTGCGCCCGCATAGGTCACCACGTCAAGGTCGCCTATGGTATCGTTCATCTTGCGGTTATTAACATAGAGCAGGGAGGTGATTTCGGGGAAATTCTCCTTGACATACGCCAACACGCCCTGGGCTTGCAATTCCTCCTCGGGCGTTTCGATACAGAATTGGAGCAGGAGCATTAACTCGCCCGTAGAGGCAGAGCGCACCATCATGTTGCGCAACAATCCTGTGTGCGCACGGAAATCGTAGTAGCTCAATCCTTGTGCCTTGGCATAGGCTCGAATGCCATTGCGCAAGCGGTTGTTGATGTCGCTCATCAGGTGGCAAGACGAGATGTCGAGGATTTTGTCGAACGCCCCGCTGATGTGAAATCCCACGGCATTCATATCCTCGAATTTCACGCCCGAGCGCACCTCTTCCAAGGTGAGCCAACGCTTGTTGGAGAACCCAAATTCCAATTTGTTGCGGTATTCTCGTGTTTGCTCACTGCCCAAGATGGGCGTGATCTCTGGCAAATCGACCTTACCAATGCGACTCAGCGCATCGACCACCTGTTGCTGTTTGTAGCGCAACTGCTCGGCATAGGGCAACGACTGCCATTTGCAACCGCCACATACCCCGAAGTGTTCACAGAAAGGTTCGGTGCGGAGTTTGGAGTATTCGTGCACACGCACCACATCGCCCTCTGCAAAATTGCGACGCTTGCGGCGCAGTTGAATATCCACGACATCGCCTGGAATAGCGTATGGTACAAAAACAACCATCTCGTCTACTCTTGCCAGAGCCTTACCTTCGGCAGCCACATCTGTAATGGTTATATTTTCTAATATAGGAAGCGGTTTTCTCTTTCTACTCACAAGTTAAATGACTAAACGATTATATCCTAAGCAAAGGGAAGACTTTCTCAGCCCTCAAAGCCTCCTCTTTCTCGAGCGATAAAGGAGAATTGCCTTTCCAAAGACAAAGATAATCATTTTCTTATATATTGGCAGTTCTACCCTTATTATTTGCAAAACCGTCCTCCTACATTATTTAACACACCATTTGCATTTCGCGCTCCGATGTATTATCTTTGCAGTAGCAATAAAGGGCGAAGCAGTCGGAAGAGGCTGTTTCGCCTTTTTATTTGCCGTAGAAAGGTTTTCCGAGAGGCGCAGGAAGATTTTTCGGGAGGCGTATCAAGAAAATCCAAATGGCGCAGGACGGAAAAACACCAAGCCTTGGAGAAAATTTGAATGGCATAAGACAGCAAAACACAAGGGCTTCAAAAGTTAAAGATTATAGAAAATGAAAATTCCTACAGCCTACTACTATTGCCTTCACACCGAGTTTTCATCATCTCCAGCCCAAGGCGTTGTTCAAAGCTCCTCCTTCATTGCCATTTGGACAGCTCCGCATTTGTCCAAATGGCAATAAATCTGTAACTTTACATTATCACAACAATCAGTAAATAGTGCATCTTATGAAAATTGGAGATAAAGTACGCTTTCTCAACGAGGTAGGAGGCGGAGAAATTGTAGGCTTCCCCGAGAAAGGACTCGTGCTCGTGCGCGATGCCGACGGCTTTGAAATCCCAGTAATGGAACGAGAGGTGGTTGTCATTGAGACCAACCATTTGAATATCCCTAAACCTGCCACGGCAACGAAGCCTGCAGGCGGTGTACTCCCCAACCGTGCTGCAATGGCAGAGGTTGCAGATGAGGATTTGCCCGAAGTGGACATTGCCGACCTGCCCATCGCCTACCGCCCCAAAACGGTGGAGCGCAGAGGGGGCGACGAGTTGAACATTTTCCTCGCCTTCGTGCCCGAAAACATCAAGGCACTCTCAACCACCCGATTTGAGGTGTACATCGTCAATGATACGAACTATCACTACCGCTTCGCCCTCCTCAGCGGAGAAGAGGGGCTGTATGAACTCTTGGCAGAGGACGTGGTCGAAGGCAACGCCAAGCTCCACCTTGCAACCATCGGGTTGGCAGACCTCCCACAGTGGAACCGCCTACTCATTCAGGGCTATGCTTATAAAGAGGGCAAAACTTTCCTGCCAAAGCCTGCGGAGAGCATTGCCCTGCGTGTCGATGGCACAAAGTTCTACAAACTGCACGCCTTCCGCCCCTCGGAATTCTTCACCTCCCCTGCCCTTCTCCTCGACATCTATCGCAACGACCGCTCGGCACGCCCGCAGGTGTTCAAAGCCGAAGAGATTGAGGACGAACTGCAACGCCAATCACAGCCCGCCCGCATCCTCCGCCAACCCACACGGTGCGAAGAAAACGGTACACTCATCATCGACCTCCACGCCACCGCCCTGTTGGAGACTACAGCAGGCTTGTCGCCCAAGGACATCTTGGATTTTCAAGTACGCACCTTCCGCGAGGCTATGGACGAACTCCGCAAAGAGAAAGGGCGCAAGGTAGTGTTCATCCACGGCAAGGGAAATGGTGTGCTCCGCAACGCCATCGAGCAAGACCTACGTCACCGCTATCGTTCTTGCAACTATCAAGACGCCTCTTTCCAAGAGTACGGCTACGGGGCTACGCTTGTCACCGTGCGTTAATACCCACTTTGAGGTATTTTGAAGGGTTGAGAAAAGACAAAAATAACCTTTTATGGGTATTGCCACCGCCACAAAAAAGTTGTTCCTTTGCCTTTGGGTTGTGCGAAATCGGGACTTCTCGAAACGCACCCTCCCAAACGTTCTCCCCTCTGCGCCTACAAACGAAAGCGCAGTAGGGTCACTTCAATTTTAACGTAACACATAGACAAATGACAGGTATTTTCTTTGGCAGCACCACGGGCAACACCGAGGCTTATGCACAGACGATTGCTCAAGCATTGGGCACAAGTGATGTTTTCAACGTAGCTGACGCAGCCGCCGACAGCGTATTGCAATACGACCTTATCCTCCTCGGCTCTTCAACTTGGGGCGACGGCGATTTGCAAGACGACTGGTACGACTTCCTCGAGGGGTTGAAAGGTTTGGACTTGAGCAGTAAAAAAGTGGCTCTCTTCGGCACTGGCGACAGCGGTTCTTACCCCGACACTTTCTGCGGAGCACTTGCCACTATTTACGACGAACTCCAAGGCACAGGTGCAACTTTCGTGGGCAGTTTTGCCCCCGAGGGCTACGATGTAACGGATAGCGCGATCAACCGCGATGGCAACTTCATCGGTCTTGCGTTGGACGACAACAACAGTGACAACGAGGAACGCATCGCTGCTTGGGTGAAGACACTCTAACCCAGCCTTGGCAACACGCCTCTAAGCATTTCCCAATGTTCTAAGAGGCTTCTGCTTGCACAAATCTATATTGCATAATCAACAAAAGTCCTCACACGCTCAGCCGTGTGAGGACTTTTCTGTATCTTTGTAGCGTATAAAAATATTTCTTATGAAGAAGTTATTCACTCTCTTGGCGCTCCTTCTGATGGTAGGTACCGCCAATGCACAATTCTCTCAAGGCACAAAGTATGTTGGGGCATCGGTATCCGGCCTCGGTCTTTCCTATAGCAAAGATGCGGGATTCCGCTTCGGGTTGCAAGCCACAGCTGGCTATTTCATTGCCGATGCCATCATGGTGAAAGCGAATGTGGGTTATGACCACACAAAGGTTGCCAATGACTTCTCGGCAGGCGTAGGTGGTCGCTACTACTTCACCCAAAACGGCATTTTCCTCGGTGCTGGTGCAGAGTTCACACACACCTCGCCCAGCTACAACAGCATTTCTATCCCCGTGGAGGTGGGCTATTGCTACTATCTCAACCAATATCTGAGCATCGAGCCTTCGCTCTTTTACAAAGCATCGCTGACAGACTTTGCAGATAAGAGCACTGTGGGCTTCCGCATCGGCTTGGGATATTATTTTTAAGCCTCAAAACCAAATTTGTCAATGACAGATATTGCAACGTTAGGAGAGTTTGGACTTATCCGTCGCCTCACAGAAAAACTACCAATTGTCAATGCGTCCACAGTAGTAGGCGTTGGCGATGACGCAGCCGTATTGAATTATGGCGACAAGCGCACACTCGTGACCAGTGATATGCTCTTAGAGGGCATACACTTCGACCTTGTGTACACGCCCTTGCGCCACTTGGGATACAAAGCTGCGGTGGTCAATTTCTCAGACATCTATGCCATGAACGGCACGCCACGCCAGCTCTTAGTAAACATAGGCGTGGGGCGTCGCTTTGCAGTGGAGCATCTCGAAGAAATCTACGATGGTTTGCGTTTGGCATGCGACCGCTATGGCGTGGACTTAGTAGGCGGTGACACGTCCAGTTCTCTCACAGGCTTGACGCTTAGCCTCACCTGTATTGGCGAGGCAGAGGAAAGCAAAATTGTGCGCCGTAACGGAGCAAAAGCAACAGATGTTATTTTCGTTTCAGGCGATTTGGGTTCAGCCTATATGGGCTTGCAGTTGCTCGAACGAGAGAAGGCTGTTTTTGCAAATACGGAACAAAACGAAACTTCTGCCCAGCCCGATTTTAGCGGACGCGAGTATCTACTGGAGCGTTTCCTCAAGCCAGAAGCCCGTCGAGAGGTGGTGGCAAAACTGCGAGAGGCGAACATTCGTCCAACGTCAATGATTGATATCAGCGATGGCTTGAGCAGTGAGCTATTGCACCTTTGCACACAAAGCGAGGTGGGTTGTCGTATCTACGAAAGGCTCATTCCCATTGATTATCTCACTGCCCTCACGGCAGAGGAGTTCAACATGAACCTTTCGACCTGCGCCCTCAATGGTGGCGAGGACTATGAGTTGTTGTTCACAGTCCCCTTGACCGATTACGAGAAGGCATCACAAATCGAAGGTATCAAGGAGATTGGTTACATTACAAAGCCTGAACTCGGTTGTGCCCTTTTTGGTCGTGGCGACGCAGAGGAGATTCCGTTGCGTGCCCAAGGCTGGGTGCACCTTGAGAAGCAGGACTAAGTGCCCAACTCTCCCCCTCATCTACGGCAATCAAGCGAAGTTTCATCTCTTTCCATTGATACAAAACAGAAAAGCGTCCCGAAAATTGCCCCTTGAGTGCATTTTCGGGACGTTTCTCTTGGTCGCTCAAAGAAAAAGCATTTTATTTGCAGTCAGTTAAATAGAGGTTTCCTCTCCTATCACTATGTCAGAAATCGAAAACAATCCCCTCGTAGAGGCACAGACACCTGCGCCAGCTACCGACTCTCCCGCCCAAGTTGAAGAAGTGGCGGAACAAACTGCGTCACGTCCGCAGTATGCGACAAAACAAGATGTGATTGACCGGGCTAAGGAGCTTATCGAAGCTGGTCGTCCCGTGGATCGCAACGAATTGGACCACTTGAAGCAGACTTACTACCGCCTGCACGTGGCAGAAGCTACGGCAGAGCGTGAAGCTTTCATTGCCAACGGTGGCGACGAGACGCACTTCCTCCCCTCACCCGATGCGCAAGAAGAAGAATTCAAGACGCTCATTTCTTCTCTACGCGCCCAACGTGCACGCATCGCTGAGCAACAAGAGCAGGAGCGACAAAGCAATCTGCAACGCAAGCAAGCCATCATCGACCGCCTGAAAGAGCTTACAACTTCTGCCGAAGAGGCTGACAAGGCATACGATGAGGTGAAATCGTTGCAAGCGGCTTGGAAAGAGATTGGCGTAGTGCCTCCTGAGGCAACAACTGACCTTTGGAAGAATTATCACCTCTATGTAGAACAATTCTACGACCTCCTCCGCCTCAACCACGAGATGCGTGCCTATGACTTTAAGAAAAACCTTGAAGCCAAGGAACAGCTCATTGCCACGGCAGAGAGCCTGACAACTTTTCCAGATGTTATCTCCGCTTTCCACCAGCTACAGACCCTGCACGAAGAGTTCCGCTCCATCGGTCCAGTAGCCAAGGAGTTGCGCGAAGAAGTATGGGGGCGTTTCAAAGCTGCATCCACAACTATCAACAAGCGTCACCAAGAGCATTTTGAACAAGTCAAGGCGCAGGAGCAAGAGAACCTCAACTTGAAGACTGCTCTTTGCGAGAAAATCGAAGCGATTGACGTAGACGCAATTTCTTCGATGAGCGACTGGGACAAAATCACCAAGGACGTGTTGGCAGCCCAAGAGGAGTGGCGAGGCATTGGCTTTACTCCTCGCAAGGTAAATGCTCAGATTTTTGAGCGTTTCCGCGCAGCCTGCGACCGTTTCTTCTCTCGCAAATCAGAATTCTTCAAGCAATATCGTGAACAGCAGGGCGAGAATTTGGCAGCGAAAGTGGCTCTCTGCGAAGAGGCAGAGGCTTTGAAAGAAAGCACAGACTGGAATGCGACAGCCTCAAAGCTCGCCGAGTTGCAGAAGAAGTGGAAAACAATCGGTGCAACACCCAACCGTGCCAGCAATAGCGTATGGAAGCGTTTCAACGACGCGTGCAACTATTTCTTCAACCGCCGTTCGGAGGCTACCTCTGGGCAACGCGAGGAAGAGCAAAAGCACCTCGAGGAAAAGCAAGCCCTTATCCGTGAGCTGGAAACCCTCCTTGAAAATAAGGCTGACGGACTTCGTGACGCTGTGCGCCAAGCCCAAGAAAAATGGAACGCCATCGGACACGTCCCCTATAACAAGAAGGAGAAGATCTACCGCCAGTTCCGTGCCGTAGTGGATAAGATTTTTGATTATCTCAGTGAGAATGCCGAGCGTCGTCGCCTCGACAATTTCCGTAAGAACATCGCAGAAAAAGGAGGCTCTGCTCTCACACGTGAGCGCCAGCGTCTACAGCGTATTTTTGAGGAAAAGAAGGCTGAACTCCAAAACTACGAGACCAACCTCGGCTTCTTCAATTCAAAATCTAAGACGGGCAACACATTGCTCGCTGACATTGAGCGCAAGATAGAAAAGCTCCGCAAAGACCTCAGCAGCCTTTCTGAGCAAATTGCCTCCGTAGTAGAAAAAATCAAAGAGGGCGGAGAATAACCTCCCCCACCATTAAAAAACCTCTCCCGCCAACGAATGTTCGTTGGCGGGAGAGGTTTGATTTTACTCAAAGGGCTTCTACTTTGTTCATCGCCCTTTTTGTACAAATTATTATTACAATTCTCTCAAAAGAGTCAGCGGAGACATTCATCTTTCGTTCAATTTGACAGTAAATCATCTTCAGCGAACGTTCAGACCAAGTCTCCCTACATCTCTATTCAATGCACCTACCACAGATTGCTCAAAACGTAACTGCCTCGAAAAGGCGTGCAATAATCGTAAGAAAAGTTTGCCACTTTTCTTCATCGCCCATCATTCTCATAGGAATGCGCCACATTTGCGAGTGGATTATATCCAATTCCTTCTTTTACTACTGATTTTCAAACAGAATCTCATCCAGTTACCTCTTAGCCACAATCTCTCACTTCTTCTCCACCGCAAGAAAAGCATCAACTTCTTCAAATTTTATCGTCAAACATTTGGTCAATTCAAAAATACGCACTACCTTTGCACTCGCAAACGAGAAACAAACCTACCAAGGTTTCCTCGCGAAGCAGTTGCACTCTTAGCTCAGTTGGTAGAGCAACTGACTCTTAATCAGTGGGTCCAGGGTTCGAATCCCTGAGAGTGTACTAAAGGCAGAACTTGAAGTTCTGCCTTTTTTGTGCCTTGCTCTTAGAAACAACTCCGCCAGAAAAGACAGTTGTGACCTTTGCACTTAGAATTTATCCCCCTCTCATAAATATTCGGAGCTTGCCAAGTGACGGAACAAACTTGTCTGGCGAGCCAAATGACAAGGACTTTTATCAAAACACTATGAAAGTAAAAGCTATTATTGAGCGTGCCAGTGACGGAACGTTTGCCTGTTGTGCAGAGAAGAGCATTTGCAAGGCTTTGCCCGTAGGATACGGAGACTGTGCAGAAGAGGCAAAAGAAGATATGCTTGTCGCACTCGAAGAGATGCGCCTTATTAACAAGGAAAATGGCGTAGAAATGCCTGCGGTAGACTTTACTTACTATTACGACATCCCCTCTATTCTCGACGCCTTCCCTTATTTCTGCATTGACAAGTTGGCTAAGTTGGCAGGCTTCAGTGCTTCACAGATGCACCAGCTTAGTAGCGGTGCAGTCAAAGCATCTGAGAAAGACTTCCTCCGATTGAAGAATGCCATTGAGAAGGTGAAGAGAGATATGGCACAAGTGGTTTTGTAAAGAAGCCCCGCCTCCAACTTTTGCCGATACCTATTTTTGTTGTACCTTTGTATCAATTCCACT
>JBHAFO010000044.1:0-3667 GCA_041856145.1 Alloprevotella sp. | reverse complement strand
TTTTCTATGCCTCCAGCCGAAAATATCAGCCTGCTCGACAAAAATGTCGGCAAGGAAAAAAGTTTGTTGGCGCAAGGAAGAAAATTCTTTAGTATTCCACTCGGCAAGGAGATAGGGCTGAGCTTGAAAAAAATGAAGGAGGACGTTTGGTGATTGAACGCCCTCCTTTTATAGTTTAATCTTACTGAAGTTTCGTGATAACGATGTTTGAGAAATAAACCTTATCTTCGTCCTTTGTGCCGTGCTCCCATACGTAACGCCCAGCGTAGGTCAGTTCCAAACGGTTCTTTACTTGGTGCAAGCCTATGCCTCCAGGACTTTTATCGTTGTCATGCTTTGGAAAGTTGGAGTTCTCGCAACGGAAAATGACTTCGTTGGGCGTGGCTGAAAGATGTATCTTGATGAAGCAATCCTTGGTGGAACTTACGCCGTGCTTAAAGGCATTTTCTACAAGAGAGATGAATATCAATGGAGCAACAGTGATGGTATAGCCAGTCGGTTGCTCAAACTCTGTATCCACTTTCACATGCTCGGGCAGACGAATGCGCATCAAGGCAATGTAGTTTTGAAGAAAGTCTATCTCTTTGGAAAGTGGCACTTCGGGCGCATCATTCTCATAGAGCATATAGCGGAGCATTTTGCTCAGCTCAAGAATTGCCTCCTGTGCTTTGTCTACATTGAAACCCGTGAGGGCGTAAATGTTGTTGAGCGTATTGAGCAAGAAGTGCGGGTTGATTTGATTGCGAAGATTACGCAACTCGGCCTCCTTATGGTCTACCTCTAACTGCTTGCGTGCCACCTCCGACTTTCGTACCTCCTTACTCAAACTAATGAAAACAGCCAAGGCGGCAATGAAGCTTAGCGAGAGGAAGTTGCGCACCTTGATGAATATCCAAAAGATAGCACTGGGCGAAGGATGTATGCCCTCATTGTGGCGTGGGAAGATACTACGCACATAGTCTGCCATCAGCATAAACCCTATAATCACGAGCAGATTAGCCAAGATAAAGGCTTGTTGCTTGTGAGAAAGATAGAACTTGGGCACGAGGTAGAGATAGTTGATATAGAAGATGAGACAGCTCATCGTTGGGAATATCAAACTATGGATATGGTCTGCCGTGCCGAACGTGCTACTGTCAGGATGGAAGAAGAGCGGAGAGATAAAGACGAAAATCCAAGTCAGTGTGTGCACAAAGACTTCGATTGCCGTATACTGTTTACTTGATAATTGGTCACCCATATAATAAATGATATTACCGAAAGCATATCTGCAACTTCAAAAAGTGGAGCGCAGATATTCTTTCGTGCTATTTACTCATAACGTATTGCCTCGATGGGGTCGAGGTTGGCAGCCTTCTTAGCTGGATACCAGCCGAAGAATACGCCCGTGATTGTACATACGCCAAAGCTAAGGAATACGCTCCAAGGCTGAATTTGTATGGGCCAAGCAGCGAAGACGTTGATGGCATAAGCAGAACCGATGCCGATGATAACGCCTATCAAACCGCCCACTATACTTAGCATCACTGCTTCGATGAGGAATTGCGAAAGGATGTCGCGCCCTCGTGCACCGACTGACATGCGCAAGCCAATCTCTCTCGTGCGCTCTGTCACGGATACATACATGATGTTCATAATACCGATACCGCCGACGATGAGCGAGATACAAGCCACGCAGAGGAGAAGGGTGGTCATTGTGTCGGCTGTGGAATTCATCATTGAAGCAAGCTCCTTCTGCGAACGGATGCTGAAGTCGTCAGCGTCCGCACCTTTGAGTTTATGATTTTCTCGCAAAAGGGCTGTGACCTGCGCCATGGCTTCTTCCGATTGTTCCTCCGATTTGGCAGAGGCAATGATGCTCTGCAAGTAAGTGATGGACATGATGCGCTTCATCACCGAAGTGTATGGCGCAAGCACGATGTCGTCTTGGTCTTGTCCGAAGGTGCTATAACCTTTCTCCTTGAGCACGCCAACGATGCGGAAAGGAGTGGTGTTGAAGCGAATAACTTTGCCCACGGGGTCTTCGCCATTGGGGAAGAGGTTGTCCACGACTGTCTTACCGACCACGCACACTTTGGCATTGGTGCGCACGTCATCGCTGGTGAACATTTCGCCATCTTCAATTTTGAGTTGGCGGATTTGCAGATAGTCGGGCGCAACGCCTTGCAGTTGCGAAGGCGTATTGCTATTACCATATATAAACTGTCCCGAAGTGCTCACGTTCGGCGTAATGTGCGAAAGCAAGGATGCGTCCTGCTTGAGCGTTTCGTAGTCCTTGAGTTTGAGGGTTTGCATGGCGTCCGCACTCTGCGCAGAGCCACCCGGACCACGGTCTTGCCCCGGACGAATGGTAAGCATATTCGAACCCATCGAAGATATCGACGACTGAATGCTCTGTTTCGAGCCTTGTCCGATGGCAAGCATAGCAATCACAGACGCAACGCCGATGATGATGCCCAGCATGGTCAAGAATGAACGCAACTTGTTCGCTCCAATGGCCCGCAAGGCTATGCGGAATAGATTGGATATATTCATGATTGAAATCTCTTGGGGTTAATCTTCAGGGATGGGGATCGTTGCCAAAGTTTCGGCTGCCGAGAGGATATGATTATTGATGGTGTCCTCTTTTATCAAGCCATCACGCAGGAAGATGTTGCGACTGCTGTATTGCGCAATTTCGGGGTTGTGGGTCACAAAGATAATGGTATGCCCCTCCTGATATAACTGCTGGAAAAGCGTTAGTATCTCGTAGGAGGTGCGGGTGTCCAAGTTGCCCGTTGCTTCGTCGGCAAGAATGACGGCAGGATTGTTCACCAAAGCACGTGCAATGGCAACACGCTGCATCTGTCCGCCCGACATCTGATTGCTCTTATGCTCCAAACGATTGCCCAAACCGACCATTTCCAAACAGCGAATGGCGCGCTCTCTGCGCTCCTTGGCGGAAAAGCCTGTGTTGTAGAGCAAAGGCAATTCCACATTCTCCACCGCTGTGGTTTTGGGGAGGAGGTTATAGTTTTGGAACACGAAGCCAATTTTGCGATTGCGGAGCACGGCACGCTGGCTGCGGCTCATGGTGCGCACGGCTACCCCATCGAGATAAAACTCTCCGCTTGAGGGTGTGTCCAAGCATCCGAGCTGGTTGAGCAAGGTGGACTTGCCCGAACCCGAAGTGCCTTGAATGGTTACGAACTCGCCCTCATAGATTTTGAAGGACACGCCACGCAAAGCACGGACAGTTTCTCCGCCGACCTTGAACTTGCGCTTGACATTATCGAGTTCTATAATGACTTTTCTTTCTTCTGCCATAGGACTAAGAATATAGTTGTCTGTCCTTACTTGTTCGTGGCTTGCTTGGACGACTGGCTGTTACTGCTCTTACGTGGGCCGGGAGCGAAAGGACTTTTCTCTTGCGCAGTGGTCGTGGCTTCTTCTGTGGCAGCTGTTGCATCAACGACCACTTCTTTGCCTTCTCCTACTCCGCTCACAATTTCGGTGCGTGTACCATTCGTGATACCTGTTTGCACGGCATAAGCCTTGAGCGTATTGCCCTCCTTGACCCAGAGTTTGTGCGTGCCTTGAGCATCCACAATTTTAATGTCTTTGCCCACTGTTTCTGCTGTGGGCGTGAAGCGCAACGCCTTGGTGGGTACGCTCACGATGTTCTCAC
>JBHAFO010000043.1:0-4021 GCA_041856145.1 Alloprevotella sp. | reverse complement strand
TAGTGGTCGCGGAAGTAGTGGGAGAGGTAGAAGTGGCGGTTCTCTTCATAATTGTCGGCTGAGAACTCAAAGCTCTGTAGCTGTGTGCCACCACTTGAGGAAACGCTTGATGAAGTACTTTTCTTCTGCGCAACGATGGTTTGCAGTTTCAGCTTTCCGAACTGTAAATCAGTACGCAAACCCATCAAAGATGATGCGCCTGTGATAAGGGAGGAGTTTGTGGGGAACGAAACATTACCCGCTTCTATCAGCTTAATAATTTCGTCCTCTTTGCCCTCATAGCGTAGCTTGATGCTTTGAGCGTCGAAGGTAAAGGTGGCATCACTGTTATAGTTGAAGTCCATATTTACCTTGTCACCCACGGAACCATTAAGGCTGACGTTGAGTTTCTCATCGAAATCAAAGCCTGTTACACGGCGATTGCGCTCAGCCAGAGATGGATTGTCGATAAAGCGCATATTTGCCCCGAGCTTAATCTCTGCCGAGCCTTGTGTTTTGATACGCACACCGCCAGGACCAAAGATTTTAGCCATCGGTCCTAAGTCAAACTTCATATCCGTGAAGTCGAACTTCTCTTTGCCTGCATTGTTAAAGGCTTCGGCATTCTTACGACGATAATAACTGCGGAGCGATTGTTGGAAGCTCCAGCGATTATAATCCTCAACACTCATAAAGAGCGGCGTTTCCAAAAAAGAGTTTCCCAATTTTGTACCCACTCGATAGGTCCCGCTTGCATCATCATAAAAGGCTTCGGACTGCAAATTCTCGGGATTTCTCAAATCGCCAGCTTTGGGCTTGAGGTCTTTTTCAGAAGTGATGGTCGTTCGGCTCACACGGTGGCGCACTGTATCGCCCTGCTCTTCTTGCGCAATGGCGCAGAGGGGGAGCAGAGAGAGTGGGAATAGGAGTATGGAGCGCGACGTTTTCACTTTGTGTAAGAAGTCTAATTATGCTTGTAGAATAACGCTGGCAGTTTAAACTTATTGTGCCAAGCCTATGCTCAAAGCATTTTCAAGGCCTGTTTGATAATTGTCTCAACGGTAATATCAGGCGTAGCTTGTACAATGCTCATCACAGTCTTATGCACAGGAGCAGGGGGGAAGCCCAAAGCCGAAAGACCTGCTACTGCTTCATCTACGAGGGCTTTGTCTACGCCAGGCGTTGAGGCGACATTGTTTGGCGTGCCGTCACCCCAAAGTCCTTGCACCATCTTGTCTTTCAACTCCACAATGATGCGTCCAGCCGCCTTTGGACCAATACCTTTCACGGCTTTCAAAGTGCGTGCATCCTCATTGCTGATACAAGTGGAAAGCTCGGCAGGTGTGAAAGCGGAGAGAATCATGCGTGCTGTCTGTCCGCCAATACCACTCACGCCAATGAGCAGAAGGAAAATTTCTCTTTCTTGCTTCGAGGCAAAACCATAGAGCGCAGTGCCTTGGTCTTGCCGTATGGCTTCGTGCACAAAGAGTTTAGCGTCCTTGCGTCCTTGCAGGAAGGAATAGGTATTCAACGAGATGAACAACTGGTAGCCCACACCGCCAGCTTCAATAATGGCTTGCGTAGGGGTAAGGTCGTCAATAGAACCTTTGATATATTCAATCATAGGGTAGGGGAAATACTATTTTTGTTTTGCTAAGAGCATCATGTGTACTGCCATCAGTGCGGCTGTCTCTGTGCGGAGGCGACTTTTACCAAGACTGATGGGCATGAATCCTGCCTCTTGTGCTTGGCGCACTTCTTCGAGTGAGAAATCGCCCTCAGGTCCTATGAGAACGAGCGTATTCTCAGTGGGCGAAATCATTTGATGAAGTAAAGGCTTTTCTTCACTCAACTCTTGGGCAATGTTGCAGGGAATTACCGTTGCTGTGCCGTCCACTTCTGCCTGTGTGTAGCAATGGGCTATGAACTTCTGCCCTTCAAAAGGTGTTTGCAAAAATTGTTTGAAACTCGTGAGCGGATGCACTACTGGTTTCATAGACTTACGGCTTTGCTTCATAGCAGAAACAACCACTTTCTCAATGCGCTCCTCCTTCAAAACTCGCCTTTCGGAGTTGGCACAAGCTACAAAGTGGAAGGCATCAACGCCCACTTCCGTTGCTTTCTCTGCGAACCATTCCATACGGTCCATATTTTTCGTTGGTGCAACAGCAATAGCAATGTTCCCAAGCCAATGCTTAGGAGAAGGAATTGCTTCAACAATACTTACCGCACAGCGCTTCTGTGATGCCACGGCAATCGTGGCACGATAGAAAATGCCGTTGCCATCACAAAGCAACACTTCGTCTCCCTCTGTGTGTCGCAACACCTTTACAGCGTGGTGCGACTCCTCAGGCGATAGCTCTTTGGACTGCACAATATTGGGCGTATAGAAAAGGTGGATTTCTTTCATAAATCCTTATATATAATTTGGTCTATTCTGCATTATTGTTGATGTGGCGTCGTCGCCTTTCGTTGCGAAAGCGCATAGCCATTTCGTAGTTGTCACTTTCCACAGCCAGCTGCTCCTGCTCTATCAAGATCTCCTCCGTAAGGTCACTCAGACTAAAGGAAACACTGCCATTATTGTTGATACATTGGGTGGCGTGTTCAAAATACTCAGTACGAACTTTGATGGGCTTATCATAGAGGTAGGAAAAGATAGTCGCTTCAGGCAAACTCACCTTCATTCGACGCAGGTGTTCTCCTTGTTGGTAAACAGCAAAAGTTTGATGTTCGCCATAAGGAATGCCGAGAAGAAGAAGATATTCCAGCGTAATTCCAAATGCTTTCATCAAGCGGTTTGGAAATTCGTATGCAGACGCATCGAGGCGTTCGGCATATAAGTCAGCAAGTAGTTTTTGCATCTGCTGATGCTCGTCCTTTGTGAGCAAAAGGGGCATACAGCGTTCCGAATTGAGCGCACGCAAAAGGAGCAACCGAATGGACTTCACCTCCGTGCCACGTTGCAAACCGATAATTTTGACGTCAATATGCCTTTCGCTATTTATCATACTTATGCAAAAATACGCATTTCTGCCCAAGTCGGAGCAATGAAAGTAGCAACTTAAGGCCTTTTCGCAGGTAAATTAAAGAAGAATTAGGCGGGCTTTCTCTTGGTTGTGTCCTGAGTTCTTTCTACATTTGTAGCACGGACAACAGTTTAATCATTCACTTTTTCAATCAAGACTATGGAACTTAAAGGAAGCAAGACGGAGAAAAATCTCCAGACAGCCTTTGCTGGCGAATCGCAGGCGCACACTAAGTATTTGTACTTTGCAAAGCAAGCGAAGAAAGACGGCTTTGTACAAATCGGTCATCTTTTTGAAGAAACGGCACGTAACGAGAAGGCACACGCCAAAATCCTCTACAAGCTGCTCCACGGTGGCGAAATTCCTACTACAACAGAAAATCTCGCTGATGCGGCTGCAGGTGAGAACTACGGGTGGACAGACATGTATGCCACTTTTGCGAAGGAAGCTCGTGAAGAAGGCTTTGAAGCCATTGCTCGCAAGTTTGAAATGATTGGCGCTATTGAAAAACATCACGAGGAGCGCTACCGCAAATTGCTCAAGAACATAGAGGACGAAGTTGTGTTCTCACGTGATGGCGATTGCATTTGGCAATGCGACGTTTGCGGTCATATCGTAGTAGGTAAAAAGGCACCTAAGATGTGTCCCGTTTGTGCACATCCACAGAGCTACTTCCAGATTGAAGCACAAAACTATTAAGCCTCAACATCTCTTCTTATCTTAGGGTAGAGAAAACAAGAGTATTAACCACGGACTGCCGTGAGAGGAACAACAGATTTCTCTCACGGTTATTTTTATATGGAGCGATACGTATCCGTTCTATTTCGAACATCTTGAAAAACTTTTTTCTGGTAATGTCCCGAAAAGTGTGTAATTTTCAAAGTTCGTATTCTTTGGAGCTTACACTCTCTTTCTGAACTTACCACTTGAAAAAGGAAAAATAAGGCTTCGCCAAGCCTTTCGCTCGGCTGTGATATTTCCATCCTTATGCCAACTTTTTGTTTAGCAGGCTG
>JBHAFO010000042.1:0-4451 GCA_041856145.1 Alloprevotella sp. | reverse complement strand
CCGGAGATAGTGCAACAGATTGACCGTATCCTCGATAAATTCGGACGTATCAAGGACAATGCTTCGCCCGAGCTGGCCAACATTCGCCGTGAAAAGTATCAAGTAGAAAGAAGTATTTCTGGGAGTCTGCGCTCCATCTTGGCATCTGCACAAAGAGAGGGCTTGGTGGCAAATGATGTTTCGCCCACAATGCGTGATGGTCGCTTGGTCATTCCTGTTGCCCCTTCGCTTAAGCGCAAAATCCCAGGCATTGTACACGATGAGAGTACTTCGGGAAAAACGGTATTTATTGAGCCAACTGTTGTAGTTGAGGCGAACAACCGTGTTCGGGAGTTGGAAAACAGCGAAAAGCGAGAGGTTATACGCATTTTGCAAGAGACAACTGCGATGATTAGGCCACATATCTCCGAGATCATGGGGTCTTTCTCTCTCTTGGCGCAAGTCGATTTCTTACGCGCTGTTAGTCAAGTCAGCAAAGCGATGGGAGCTTCAGTTCCTAAGGTGCAACCTAAACCCTGCCTGCGTATGGTGCAGGCTTTACATCCTCTTCTTGAGCGTAGCCTACAGAAGCAAGGGCGCAAAATGAACCGCTTGGACATTTGCTTGGAAAAGGGGAAGGAATTGCTCATCATCTCAGGTCCAAATGCTGGCGGTAAGTCCATTTGTCTTAAAACAGTTGGACTTCTTCAATATATGCTACAATGCGGTTTACCCATTCCCGTTGGAGATGGGAGTGTAATAGGCATCTTTGATAGCATCTTTATAGATATTGGCGATGAGCAGAGTTTGGAAGACGATTTGAGTACTTACTCCTCTCATCTGCTCAATATGAAAAAGATGATGGCTAAGTGCTCCTCAAAAAGTCTATTGCTAATAGACGAATTTGGAGGGGGTACAGAGCCTATGATTGGCGGTGCGCTGGCAGAGTCCATACTTTTGCGATTTATCAGAAGGCATAGTTTTGGTATCATCACAACCCACTATCAAAACCTCAAGCGTGTGGCAGAAACGCATTCGTCTGTGGTCAATGGTGCAATGCTATATGACCGTGGAGAAATGCGTCCTCTCTTTCGCTTACAGATAGGTGCTCCAGGAAGTTCCTTTGCAGTAGACATTGCCCGTAAGATTGGGATTCCACAAGAAGTGATCCAACAGGCGTCAGACATTGTTGGGAAGGAGTATATCCTTTCGGACAAGTATCTTCAGGATATTGTCCGCGACAAGATGTACTGGGAGCGCAAGCGAGAAAATATCCACAAGCGGGAGAAGCAGCTGGAAGAGAAAGTGGCTATGTATGAGGCAGAAATCCAAAAACTTTCTTCCGAGCGTAAGGATATCCTCCGTCAAGCGAAAGCTAATGCTGAGGCTGTTTTGCAACAAAGCAATGCGCAGATTGAGAATACAATCCGCACCATCAAGGAAAGTCAAGCCGAGAAACAACGCACCCAGCAGGCTCGCCAAGAATTAGAGAGCTTCAAGGAGCAAGTTATTCAAACCCTCGAGAGCGACGATGATAAAATTGCCCGTAAAATGGCAAAACTCCAACGTTATCAGGAGCGTAAGAAAGAGGGGAAGAGTGGGGCAAAACAATCAACCAAGCCTTCTGCTACAATACTACAAAAGTCTGCAACTTCTGCACTCTCTAAACCAATTGCTGTTGGGGACACCGTGAGGATTAAAGGGCAGGATACAGTAGGAAAAGTGGAGGAAATAAAAGGTAGTCAAGCCCGTGTACTCTTCGGAATGATGTACACGAATGTTGAGATCAAACGCTTGCAACATGCCGATGCACCAATAGAGAACAAGGTTGGGAAAGAGGCTACTTTTATCAGCAAAGAAACCCGTGATTCTTTCTATCAGAAAAAGCTCGATTTCCAGCCAGAAATAGACATTCGTGGCATGCGTGCGGAGGAAGCTCTGACTGCTGTGTCTTATTATATGGATGATGCACTCTCGCTCTCTTATCCGCAAGTACGCATTCTGCATGGCACAGGAACTGGAGCTTTAAGAGAGGTTGTTCGCAACTATCTTTCCTCCCTCAAGAACATTCGCCGTTACCACGATGAGCACGTACAGTTTGGAGGTGCAGGTATCACGGTTGTTGAGATTTAGTTTTCTCGGCATATTTATTGTAAATATATGGAGAAGTTCGATGTACATATATTAGGATGTGGTAGTGCACTTCCAACGTTAAAGCACAATCCCAGTTCACAAGTTCTGAACATTCGGGAAAAACTTTTTATGATCGACTGCGGAGAAGGCACACAGCAACAGCTTCGACGCACGCACCTAAAGTTTTCACGCCTCAATCATATATTTATCTCGCACCTGCATGGCGATCATTGCTTCGGACTGATAGGCTTGATTTCTACATTCAATCTCTTGGGACGTACTGGTACTCTCTATATTTATGGTCCCACAGGTATAGAAGAGTTCCTGCGTCCACAGATCAATTTCTTCTGTCCCAAGATGGAGTTTGAAGTGGTCATCAAATCTTTCAACACTAAGGAGAGGACTTTGATTTACGAGGATCGCACCATCACAGTGCACTCTATTCCTTTGCGCCATCGCCTACCAACGATGGGATTTCACTTTGAAGAGCGTCCCTCTCTGCCTCATATACGCCGAGATATGATAGACTTTTTGAAAATCCCCATTTATGCAATCAATGAGATTAAGCTGGGAGCTGATTGGACAACAGAAGGTGGAACTGTTATTCCCAACAGTCGCTTAGTAAGCCCTGCCTCCCCTCCCCGCTCCTATGCTTACTGCTCCGACACTATCTTTCTGCCAGAAAATGCAGAGATAGTGAAAGGCACAAACTTACTCTACCACGAGGCAACTTTTATTGAGAATGAAGCCAAGCGTGCTAAGGAAACTTATCATTCCACAGCCAAGGAAGCAGCTGAGTTTGCACGGTTGGCAGAGGCACAGCGCCTACTCATCGGGCATTACTCAGGTCGCTATGACAACGAGGAAGCACATTTGGCTGAAGCCCAATCTATTTTTCCCAACACACTACTCGCACAAGAAGGACTCTGCGTCAGTCTTTAATAGATGATTATATTATGCACGATTACGTACACCTACACGTTCACACCCAATATTCTATCCTTGATGGACAAGCCTCTGTGGCAAAGTTGGTAGACAAAGCCATTGCAGATGGTATGCGTGGCTTGGCTATCACAGACCATGGTAACATGATGGCGATAAAAGAGTTTTTCGACTATTCATCTAAGGTGATTAGCAAGGGTAAGAAGGCTCTCAAAACTGCCCAGGAAAAGTTGGCTGAATTGCAGCAGACTGGTGCTACGGCAGAGGAGATCGCAGAAGTTGAGCGTGAGATTGAGCAGCAAAGTCGTATTGCCAACTTCAAGCCTATCTTTGGGTGCGAGATGTATGTAGCCCGCCGAGGAATGCTCACCAAGGAGGAACGCACCGACCAAAGTGGTTGGCATCTTGTGGTTTTGGCAAAGAATAAAAAGGGTTATCACAATCTTATAAAGCTCGTTTCCAATGCTTGGATTGATGGATTCTATATGCGTCCCCGCACCGACCATTCCCAACTTGAGAAATACAAAGAAGGGCTTATCATTAGCACAGCTTGCATTGCAGGCGAAGTGCCTAACAAAGTGATTAAAGGCGACAGAGAGGGTGCAGAGGAGTCTGCTCTATGGTTCAAGAATACGTTTGGCGATGACTTCTACCTTGAGCTGCAACGCCACCGCATTCCTCGGGCTGGTATGCGTGCTAACTATGAAGCGTATGAATTGCAGAAGCAAGCCAATACTGCCCTCATAGAAATTGGACAAAAGTTGAATATTCCTATAATATGTACCAACGATGTCCACTTTGTGAATGAAGAAGATGGCGAGGCTCACGACCGTCTTATTTGCCTATCCACAGGTAAAGAGTTAGACGATCCTAAGCGGATGCTCTACTCCAAGCAGGAATGGTTCAAAACCCGTGCGGAGATGAACGAAGTTTTTGGTGATTTGCCCGAAGCGATGGAAAACACCTGTGCTATTGCCGATAAAGTTGAGGTTTATAGCATCAACCATGCCCCCATTATGCCCAACTTTGAAATTCCCACAGATTTTGGCACAGAGGAAGGCTATCGTCAGAAGTTCACAGAGAAGGAACTCTTTGATGAGTTCACCCAAGACGAGAATGGCAATGTCGTTATGAGCGAAGAGGACGGCTGGAAAAAGATCAATCTTATTGGTGGCATGGACAAGCTCTATCGCTTAAAGTTAGAGGCAGACTATCTTGGAAAGTTGTCTTACGAAGGTGCAGAGCGTCGCTATGGTACACCGCTTACGGAAGAAGTGAAAGAGCTTGTGAAGTTCGAGCTTCACATCATGAAAACGATGGGCTTCCCTGGTTACTTCCTTATTGTGCAAGATTATATCCGTGCAGCCCGTGAAATTTTGGATGTAAGCGTAGGTCCT
>JBHAFO010000041.1:0-3467 GCA_041856145.1 Alloprevotella sp. | reverse complement strand
GAAGTTCAGTGTTCCTGTCTTCTCCCAACGCAGAGTGGGGTTAGCTGGATTTTTGATGCTCGACCCGAAATCGCCGATAAGGCTACTGTATCTCAGAGCATACAAGGTGAGGTACGGACCTGCATCCTTCGGCACATTACCACCAATACCATAAGTGAGGCGGAACGTGAGTTTGTTCAACCAAGAGGATTGGCCTTTGAGGAAGTCCTCTTTGTGAGCGTGCCAGCTACCACCGAGTGACCACAAGGGGCGGTACTGATACTTTGGGTCAGTGCCAAAGAGATTCGACTGGTCGATACGAATACTTCCTGTGAAGTCGTATTTTTCATCAAGAGCATAGGACGCATTGGCGTAGAACGACACGTATCTATCTTCCAGCTCGTAGAGATAATTGTTGTCGGTATATTCCCAAGTAAAATAAGAGCCCAAAGCCTGCGTGCCAGTAAGGCGACTCAAATCTGAAGGCACAATCGTTTTGTAGCCCAAGCTGTTGTGGTCGTAGCCCATGTAATAGGTAGCAGTCGCAGTCCTTTTCACGCGGCGACGCTCAGCACCTGCGATAGCAGTGAGGTAGTGTTTGCCAAATTCTTTGGCGAAGTTCAGCTGCGTGCGAAGCGTATAAGAACTCAACGTGCCACGGGTCTGACTGAACTGTCCACCCTCTGGCACATTCAGAGTGATGTCGCCTGTGGATGCGTCATACTGTGCTGCGTTATTTATCATACTGCGCACGGTATAGGAGTTCTTTCCGTATTCTCTCTCGTACTTATAGTCTGTGTGCTCGTTCTGGAACTTGACATCCAAATTCAAGTAGTCGGTCAAACGGAAGTTCAGCCCGAATTGTGCGCGGTAGTAATTATCACTATTGCGGAACGTTTCCAGCGCGCGGTTGGTGATTGGGCTGTAAGTTTCATCATACAATCCAATTGAGGTCAAGCGTTCCAATTCATAAGCCGACTTCCTCGTGGGAACGTTCAATGCGCTTCCATCTTCATCTCTCAGCATATAATAAGATGGATAGCTCTCATAGAAAGAAAGATAGGTGCCCATGCCGAGGTCGCCCTGACTGCGTGTAAAGCTCGTAGCCACGCCAAGATCTGCCTTCAGCCAGCTGAAGAAATTGACGTTGTCGCGCAGGGTGAAGCCATAGCGGCGGTCGGACTGATAACGAAGGTTGGGAGTATTTCCCATATAATTCAACGTCAGTGCATAGCGGTTGCGGTCATTGCCTCCAGAGATGCTCAAGTTGTGTTGGTGCAATGCGCCTGTGCGGGCATAAAAATCCTCCAACTGACTACGGTTGTCCAAGCCTCGGTAATAGTCCAAGCCTGCGGCAAGTGCGTCGTCGGTGATCAGTCCCGCCTTGTGCTTATAAAGTTGTTCCAACACAGGGTTGAGATAAACACGGGGGTTCTGCGTGGCATAAGTGCCAGTATAGAATTGGAAACCATAAGCCTGCAAATCGACCAACTCCGAGCTGGTCAGACGATTCAAGCTACCCATGTTGGGCTTTGGCGTGAACTTCACGCTACCGTCGTAGCGCACCGTCGCCTTCTCCTGTTCACTGCCGTCGATCGTAGTCACGACAATCACACCGTTGGCAGCGCGTGCACCATAAATAGAAGCCGCAGCCGCATCCTTCAAGATGCTGACATTTTTGATTGTCGAGGGGTTAATACTTTCCAGCTCACCCTCGAAAGGCAAACCATCAACGACAATCAGCGGTTTGTAACCCTCCGCACCGCCACGCAAGGTCGCCATACCACGGATAAAGAAGTTGCCATTTTGCTGTACCAAGCCAGCTGCCTGTCCCTCCAGGCGAGAAACGATGTCAGTTTGCAACTTGCCTTTCAACTCATCGGGCGTTACAACGTCGAAAGCACCCGTGGCACGATTCTTTGAGATGGTTTGATAACCCGTCACAATGACCTCATTGAACGTATTGTCCATAGGCAACAACACCACCCGAACATCGCTCGACTTCAAAGTGTTGATCTCTTGGGTTTGCATACCGATGAAAGACACCACAAGGGTCTTTTCATTTTCGTTAAGCCATAGGTTAAACGTGCCGTCAATGTTGGTACGCCCTTTCCGGCTACTCTCTTTCACGGACAAGACCGCGCCTGGTATCGGTTCGTTGTTCTCATCAACAATCACGCCGGCGATGTAATGCCTATTGCCCTCCCTAATCACAGTTGATTGAGGTTGCGTGGGCGTGTCTTGTGCATATACCGTAGCATTGACACTAAGCATCAGAGCAAGCGTAGCTGTCAGCAAAGGAAATTTTGTTGCGGAATTCTGCTTCATTCTTGTGCTGGATTTATGTAAAATATTTTCTATCTCTAATTTCGCAAATGTACGAAGAAAAAACGAATGGAGGACTATTTATTACACTCTCTCTATTATTCTTTACAAATGGGCAAGCATTTCCTATTTCCTACGCAGATAGATTCAGGAAAAGACAAACAAGCATTGACCACTCCTCTTCCCCTTTTCAGCGCAAACGATGGTCTAAGCTCTTACAGCGGAGCAACGCCCACCAAAGTCTTAAAGAAAGCATCCGTCTTTAGGATTTCGCAACACTTGCCCTTGCATTCTGCTCCGAGAAGTATTATCTTTGCAGTACCAAGAAAAGGGGAAACGACTATTAAGAGCCGTTTCCCCTTTGTTTTGTCCAAGCTCAGGCGTTTGAAGTGGCGCAACTTGGAATTTCTCCCTGCGCCTCCCCAAAATTTTCCAAGCCTTCCCGAAAAATTTCCAAGCTCTCCCGCCCCTCCGCCAAGCACCCGAAGCATTCACAGCTCCCGCCCGAATGTTAATCTTGATGGAATAATTATAAAATCAGGAGGGGTGCGAGTTTAGTTGGGAGTCGCTCAAAGCCCAACTTGCCTGCACAGGGAATTTGCAAGGAGTGTAGCGATGTTCGATTTGAGCCTCCGCAGTGATAATTGACTTTCCTCAACCTGCCAGAAAAACCCTTCTGGACGAAAAACTGAGCGTCTACTATAATAATTGGCGCACTGTATAACGCACGACCAAGCGTCCTTACTCGTCCTATAAAGGATTTAGGCGCAACGAAAGCGATGATAATTTCACCCTCCAACCCTCCTCTAAAATCAGCAAGGCAAAGCAGGGACTACGCTGTTCCACCCATCGCCCGACAAAGCGGACGTAACAATCACTCCCAGCATTCCCCTCCCCTCCACAGTGCTTCTCAGCGGATTTGTAGCAATCAAAAAAGCGGCTATCTCCTTTTTTCGACATTTTCCCAGCTATTTTCTCGAAATTTTATATATTTGCAACCATACTCTTATTATCTCACTGTACATGAAACGAATACCATTCATTCTATCCGCCCTGCTTTGGGGTGCGACACTCATTGGTGTAGCCCAAAATGTCTATACCATCTATCCCGTTCCCCAGCAACAAGTGGCAGGACAGGGCACTGCCTCTTTCACGTCTCAGGT
>JBHAFO010000040.1:0-5480 GCA_041856145.1 Alloprevotella sp. | reverse complement strand
GGTAAATGCGCTTTGCTCCTCCTCGCTCAGACTGTGGAAACGATAAGTCTGCTGACCAGCTATGCGAGGGTGGTAAGAAGAGGGCTTTTGCGGATCGGCTATGAAGAGCACTTCTGCACAGACATTCATCAACAAGCGTTGTAGATCTGCGTCCTCAACACGCTCAGCAATCTTTCGCTGGGTATCAACCTCCGAACTGAGATAATACTTTCCTTGTCGGAGGAAAAAGTAGGGGCGCAAGTCGTGTGTTATCTGTTCGTTCAGTTCAGCCAAACGGGCTGGCGTAATACAAGGCACAGCGTAATCCTCTACCGAAGATGCGAAGCCAAAGTTAGAAATCTCCTCCGTAGTATAAGGCAAGGCTGGGCGGAAGTAACCCAAGACACCCTGCGTTTGCTCAAAAGGGATCTCCCAAATACGGAAGAAGCCCAAGACATGGTCGATACGATAAGCGTCAAAGGCTTGTGCCATCACCTCCAAGCGACGTTGCCACCAAGCATAGCCGTTGCGTTTCATCTCCTCCCAATTGTAAGTTGGGAATCCCCAGTTTTGCCCTGCAACGGCAAAAGCATCGGGAGGCGCACCTGCTTGTCCGTTGAAGTGGAAAAGTTGCGGACAAGTCCAAGCATCTGCGCTGTTACGATTGACGCCAATGGGCAAATCGCCTTTGAGTAACACGCCTTTAGTGCGAGCATACTGGTGCACACGCCCCATTTGCTCGAAGAGGAGGAACTGCACGAAGCAATAAAAGTCCATTTCGGCACGCTCGGCTGGATGCCCCTTGAGATAATGTGCCACGGCATAGGTGTCGTAAGTCGCCAGCTCTTGCCAAAGGCGGAAGTTGGCAGTCTTGTACTTCTTCCTCAAAGTGCAAAAGAGGGCATAAGCTGGCAACCAGTCGGCATTCTCTTTGGCGAATTTCTTATAAGCTGGCGTTGCTAAGATGCGAAGTCCTTGCTCCAAGAAGATTTCTCGTAGGCAAGCCAACTTGGCGCGGTACACGCCCTCGTAGTCCAACTCTGCCTTTTGGTTCAAGTCTTGGAACACCGCTTCGTAATGTTCGTAATACGCCTTCTCTTTCCAAGGGCGGAGGTCGAGATAGAGCGGATGGAGGGCAAAGACAGAAATGGCATTGTAAGGATAGGAATCGGAGGCAGTGCCTGTGGCTGTAGTATCATTGATGGGTAAGAGTTGCACTGCGTGCATGCCCACTTCTACTGCCCAGTCAATCATCGTCTGCAAGTCACCAAAGTCGCCAATCCCTTGGCTACCCTCACTTCGCAAAGAGAACATCGGAATAACAACGCCTGCTGTTCGCCAACGCTCACTGCCCATCTCGGGCGCAATGTCTGTGTGGAAAATATGTCCTTTATCCGAGTAAGGCGGAACGCTGAAAGAGCGGTTTTCGCCCGCTTCCCATATCACCTGCAGAGGGTCGGTGTTGGAACGTAATATATATTTGTATGCTCCGATTTCCTTTTCCCGCTCAAGTTGCACCTCCCAACGGCATTGCCTCAAATGCTTCAAGGGCAAAGCGTCCTTGGGTTGCCAAGCACCAAGTGCCTCGCTTTCGCCCACAATCGCCCATGAATAACCTGCTGGAGGCAAGGGGGCATAAAGCACCATGTGCAGTTGCTTATTCGCATCAGCGGTTGCAGTCGAAGCAGGCATCACAGCCGACACAAACGAGGGGTGCGTGAAGGCGTGTTCCAAAGGTGTGTCGAACCAACGATCAGCGCAAAGCACCAACTGCAAGTCCTTGAGATTTATTTCTCGCCTTACACCCTCCTCTCTGCGCACCATCATGCCGTTGGCACTCTGCACGGAGTAAGAATAACGTACATATTGTGTTCCGTCGGGCAAGTTGAGCCGAGCTGTCCAATGCTCATTGTCGGTGGACTGCAAAGCCACGCTCCCCAATGTTTGCATTGAGGTTTCAAAATGGCAGTAAATGCTTTCGCCTTTCGCAGTACGGTAAGGCAGTGTAAATTCTATTTGGAGCACAGAAGATTTATCTTACTTGAGTTGATATGAGCGGTGCGAGTTGTGTCAAAGACAACCTCCATAGTAACAAGAGCGGCTCTACTTCGATTGAAACAGATAGGCTTCGCCTTTACTCACAGTGCAAAAGTACGGCTTTTTGGGCATATCCCACCTCGAAGCAATGCCGTTTCTGCTATTTGCCTGGCACAGTACTCCAAAATCACTACTTTTGGGGATTGTGCGTACCGCATATCTTTTCTAATTTTGCTCTCTGAAAGAGGTGAGGTAGGGTGCGTGACAGACCGCCTATTATGATAGGACGTCAAGACACTTGCCTTGCCCCTCTTTTTACCTTTTCGTCTAAGCCTGCCAGAGCTGATCCACGACCTCAGCCACGCCATCTTCTTCATTTGAAAGCGTCACATAATTTGCCACAGCCTTCACTTCCTCAGCAGCATTGCCCATCGCCACGCCAAAACCAGCAAACTCAATCATCGAGAGGTCGTTATATCCATCACCACAAGCCACCAATTCGGAACGGTCAATGCCTATCTGTTCTATTAGATAGCTGAGCGATTGCGCTTTGTCTACATTCAACGGCACGCACTCCAAGAAGAAATCGGCAGAGCGATAAGCACTCATTTCCAGCCCCCTTTCCAAGTTGATACGTTGTTCGAGCTTGTAGAGCCTACGGGGTTCGCCAACAATCAAACACTTATTAAGCGGATAACTGATGGCGTTCAAAAAATCGTCAGTCTCTATTATGGGCATCTTATTGACGAACACTTCATATTGTACATACTCATCGTCTTGGTTCGTGGTTATGATTGTGTCATTTTTATATGTCAATATGGGAAAACGGTGCGCCTTTGCCACTTCATACAAATAAGGTACAAGCGCATCGTCTAACTTTTGTTCAAAAACAACCTGCGCTGTAGCGCAATCCACGATCTTACCGCCATTGAAAGCCAATATGTATCCTCCATAACGAGCCAGCTCCAACTCTTCAGCCAAAGGTATAATCCCGCCCAACGGACGACCGGAAGCCAAAACAACCTTAACCCCTTCTCGCTGAATACGCATCAGCGCATTTTTGGTGCGGGGCGTAATCTCTTTCTTGCTATTGGTCAGTGTGCCGTCGAGGTCCAGCACAATCATTTTGTAATCTTGCATATCATCCTTTAAGTTCTCGGCAAAAATACGACTTTCTGCTGAGAAAGATCACACTGCAAGCAGGTGCAGTAAATCTTCGAGCAATGGCAAAACCCACTCTCTGCGCCAACAAACTTTTCTCCCTACGTTTATATTTTCGACTGGAGGCGGAGAATGTTTTGTTGGGATTGGGGAAATAGTTTTTACAGCATAAACTGAAAAATTGATCGTAGAAACTCTCTTTCTATTGAGCTAACACTAAGAATTAGCAGGCATCTTCTTTGATCTCCTATTATATATATGTAACTTTGCAGTATCTCAATAAGGGGGTGCCATACTAATTCAGGCTGAGATTATACCCCAGAACTGATCCAGGTAATGCTGGCGTAGTAAATTATTAACACCAAATGAAAAGTTTTCTCTTCTGTAGCGGTCTATTGGCCGCTCTCCCCGTGTCTGCACAAACGGACACGGCTCGCAGTGTGCTTTTGCGTGAAGCACAAGTTGTAACCAATCGTGCCACGAAGCACTCGCCTATCGCCTTTTCCAACGTCAATGCCAAGGATTTGGAACAGACGAACTTTGGACAAGACCTACCCTTTCTGATCTCAACCTTACCAAGCGTTGTGGTAACTTCCGATGCTGGTACAGGAATTGGTTACACGAGTATCAGCGTGCGGGGCACAGATGCAACCCGTATCAATATCACGGCAAACGGTATCCCGCTCAACGATCCCGAAAGTCACGCTTTCTACTGGGTGGACATCCCCGACTTTGCGTCTTCGGTGCAGAACTTGCAACTGCAACGTGGGGCTGGAACTTCGACAAATGGCGCAGGGGCTTTCGGTGCGAGTATCAACATGCAAACAGCCACAGCTCGCACGAAGCGTTATGCTGAATTGGACGCCAGTGCAGGGTCATTCAACACTTACAAAACGACCTTTCGCCTTGGCACAGGACTCTTGCGCCAACGCTGGACGTTCGATGCTCGTCTCTCCTACCTCGCCTCTGATGGCTATCGCGACCGTGCCGCAACGGATATGTATTCCTATTTTGCACAAGGAGGTTACTTTGCCGACCGTTCTTCTCTAAAACTTATTGCCTTTGGTGGCAAGGAAACGACTTACCACGCTTGGGACGGCATTAGCAGAGAGCAACTCTCGACCAACCGCAGGTATAACCCCAATGGTATTATTAAGGACACACCACAGCCGACCTTCTATCAAAATCAAAACGATGTCTACTTCCAGCAACACCTGCAACTGCTCTTCAACCACAGCTTCTCGCCTTATCTGAAACTTTCCTCCGCCTTACATTACACCTATGGTAATGGCTATTATGAAGAATATAAGAACCAGAGAACGCTAACGGAGTATGGTCTTGAGTCTTTCACGCTGGCAGATGGCACGTTAGTTAAGAAAAGTTCCCTCGTTCGGCGCAAGCATCTCAACAACCACTTCGGCGGATTTACTTCTTCGCTCAATTATCACCGCCGTGCATTGGATCTCACAGCTGGCATTGCGCTCAACTATTTCCGCAACGAGCATTTTGGCAAAGTGATATGGGTGCGCAATTATATTGGTAACCTTTCGCCCGACCATGAGTATTATAATTATATGGGGCGTAAGCTCGATGGCAATGCCTTTGTGCGTATGGACTATACTCTTCGTCCGCGTCTGCATGTCTTTGCCGATGTGCAGTATCGCCATTTGCATTATACCATCATTGGGCAGAATGCCAACTTCGATTGGAATCGTGGGGCGATGCAAAGTTTGGACATTCATCAAACTTTCAACTTCCTCAACCCAAAATTAGGCGCGACCTATCAGTTGAACAAAAAGGCAGAGGTCTACGCCTCCTTTAGTGTAGCACAAAAAGAGCCTACCAATAACAACTATACGGACAGCTATTCCAACCAGCTTCCACGTGCCGAACGCTTGTACGATTATGAGGCAGGCTATCGCTATCGCACCAAGCGTGTAGAGCTGGCTGTCAATGCTTATTACATGCACTACAAAGACCAGCTGATAAAGACGGGCTTAGTAAACGAAATTGGCGAAGCCGTTTCGGAGAATGTGCCTACGAGCTATCGTCTCGGTGTGGAGTTGAGCGGAGCGTGGAACATCTCTCGCACACTGCGCTGGGAGGGTAACACAACACTGAGTCGTAACAAAATCAAGAACTATACCGCCTATCTCTTTGACGAGAACTGGGACAATTTAAAAGCCTTTGCGCTTGGCACACGCACTATCGGCTTTTCGCCAAATATTACTGCTAATAGCCGGTTCACTTTCCAAGCGAAAGGTTTTAGAGCTTCCTTCACTTCGCAGTTTGTCGGTCGGCAG
>JBHAFO010000039.1:0-7110 GCA_041856145.1 Alloprevotella sp. | reverse complement strand
CTGCATGCAGATTTGCAGAAAGGAGATTGAGAAAGAGGGGGAATAGGATAAGTTTTTTATTCATAGTTATAAAGGATATAGTCTGATGTGGATAGAGAAGACAAGCTGAATGAATACCTGTCTCTGCGCCCTTGCGTGAAGAAGGAGGAGCTTCTTTCTTGGGGCAGGAAAGCTCAAGGTTTTACTGAGCCTAAGCCCAAGGTTCAACCTTGGACAGCGTAAAGTTAGCATTTTCTGCGTAGCTATGGTTTTCCAAGGCGGATAAACTTTCCTTCCGTGCGTATATAATTTTAACTCCATACGCCAACATTTTCGTCTGCATGCGCTGACATTTCCAAATCATACTGTTTTGTATAAATCGCACTGCAGAACAAACTTTTCTTAAGTCTCTTGTCGAGAATGTAGGCGCAGGAAGAGAAGTTCTGTGGTGCAAAGAGTGGAGAATCTCTGCGATGGCTCGCCTTGCTTTTGCCGATGAACGAGGGGCAGTTTGCAAAAATAGCCGTACCTTTGCACCATAAAAATAGAAAAGCATGCTGATGAAACCCTTATTTATAGCAGGCCCTTGTGTCATAGAGTCGGCTTCGTTGCTGGACGAAGTGGGAGCTGTGTTGGCTGATTTGCGCCAACGCTTCAATGTGGAACTGTATTTCAAAGCCTCGTTCGACAAGGCTAATCGCACCTCCATCCGCTCATTCCGTGGTCCCGGATTGGAGCGCGGTTTGCAAATGTTGGATGATGTGCGCACGAAGTACCATTTGCCTTTGCTCACTGATATACACGAGAGTGAACAAGCTGCAAGGGTTGGCGAGGTTGTAGACGTGTTGCAAATCCCCGCCTTCCTTTGTCGTCAAACCGACTTGCTCGTTGCCGCTGCCAAAACGGGGCGGATTGTGAATGTCAAAAAGGCACAATTTCTCTCGGGAGTAGATATGCGTTTTCCCGTGGAGAAGTGCCGAGAAGCGGGTGCGAAGGAGGTGTGGCTCACGGAGCGTGGCAATATGTTTGGGTACAACAATCTCATTGTCGATTTCCGCAACATTCCCGACATGTTGGCGATCACCGATCGTGTAATCATGGACTGCACGCACAGCGTTCAGCGTCCTGGTGCTGCTGGAGGTTGCACGGGGGGCGACCGACAATTCGTGCCAGCGATGGCAAAGGCGGCACAAGCCTTTGGTGCAAACGGCTTTTTCTTTGAAACCCACCCTTCGCCCGATGAGGCGTTGAGCGATGGGCCAAACATGATTGCGCTCAAGGATGTGGAGGGCGTGTTGAAAAGTCTAATTACAAACACTGTTGAGGAATGAACCGTTGGAGCGAAGTGGCAGTTGAATGCCTGAAGGCAGAAGCCGAAGCCTTGCTGGAGCAAGTGCCCCATGTGGACGAAAACTTTGAACGTGCCGTGGACATCATCCTTGCTTGTAAAGGCAAACTGATTGTTACAGGCGTGGGCAAGAGTGGGCACATTGGTGCAAAAATTGCAGCCACACTCTCATCGACAGGAACGCCAAGTTTTTTTGTCAATCCCTTAGATGTGTTTCATGGCGACTTGGGCGTCATCACACCCGTTGATGTGGTATTAGCTATCTCTAATTCGGGACAGACGGACGAGTTGCTCCGTTTCTTGCCCTACCTCAAAGAACAACAAATCCCTGTGATTGGTATGAGTGGCAACCCGCAATCGCTCTTGGCGTTGCATTCTAACGCGCATTTGAACATTGCCGTGTCGCGCGAAGCCGAACCTCTTGGACTTGCGCCTACCTCTTCCACTACTGCCACCTTGGCAATGGGCGATGCCTTGGCTTGCGCCTTGATGACGGCACGCAACTTCAAGAGTGCCGACTTCGCGCAGTTTCACCCTGGAGGCTCATTGGGGCGTCGGTTGCTCACCACCGTTGGCGATGTGATGTATAAGCAGAATTTACCGCTCGTTCCGCCCACAATGTCGTTGGGCGAGGCGTTGATTGTCGTTAGTCGTGGTCGCTTAGGGCTGAGTGTGGTGATGGACGGAGAGAAGATCGCGGGCATAGTGACCGATGGTGATATCCGTAGGGCGATGGAAACCCGACAAAAGGAATTCTTCGATCTCCAAGTGTCGGAGATCATGTCGCCACAGCCCAAGAAAGTGCGTATTGATACCAAGCTGGCAGAAGTGGAAGAATTGCTCAATCGCAACAAAATCCACGCCTTGCTCGTTGCAGACGAGGACGACCGCCTGCTTGGGATTGTGGATAGCTTTGCGTTGAGCTTGTAGACACAACAAAAGAGCAGAGCTAACTTTCAGCCCGCTCTGCCCTTTCAGCCTCCCTCCCGTTCTCCTCTCAGAGGGAAAGCCTTGATACTACATAATATATAATAAGGACTGAAGCCTCACCCCTGAGAGTAGGACGGGAGGGAGGCTTTTTCAATAACGTATGCTCCTTTTCCTTAAAAACTGGACGTTACCCATTTCAATGTTCATCGGCATCTTTGGCTACTTGCTGGTCGATGCTCTGCCCCTTTCAACGACTCTGCGCCAAGGAATGCTCCGAGGCGCAGAGTTGGTACAGCCCATGCTGATATTTGCGATGCTTTTCTTAGCCTGCTGTCGCATCAATTATAAGGAGCTGCGCTTGCGTCCTTGGCATGTAGTCTTGCTGATGGTGCAAGCTCTGCTTTTTCTTCTCTTTGGTATTGGCACGTTGTGGTTAAGAGGGAGTGTGGGGAGCATCGTCCTGGAGTGTGCCATGCTCTGTGCCATTATGCCAACAGCCACTGCAGCAGCCGTTGTTACCAATAAACTGAAAGGAGATATGACAGGCGTCATCACTTATACCATGCTTAGCAATCTTCTCGCAGCAGTAACTTTACCTTTGTTCGCCCCTTTCTTACACAGCCATAGTTGCGTCCCGTTTTGGCAAGGCTTCTTCAATGTTTTGGCGCATATCTTCCCCATACTCGTTGTACCATTTCTCTTGGCAGTAGCGGTGCGGGTGTTAAGTCCTCGGCTACTCAAGGCAATTGGTAGCATCAGTGATTTGGCTTTTTACCTTTGGTGCATCTGTCTGCCCATTTCCATTGCCTTGGCAATGCGCACATTGATGCACGCCCGCCTATCTCTTGGCGTGATACTGTGTATCGCAGGCATTTCGCTTGGCGTGTGCCTGTTCTCTTTCTACATTGGTCGGAAGGTAGGCTGTCGCTACGGTACGTCAGTGGCAGGTGCGCAGAGTTTGGGACAAAAGAACACGGCTTTCGGCATTTGGGTGGCATATACATTCCTTACGCCCGTCACCTCCGTGGCAGGCGGTTTCTATGCCATTTGGCACAATGTCTATAACGCTTGGCAACTTTCCAAGCAAAGGAAAAAGGAGAGCAACGCCTCCTAATAGCGGAGAAACTTTGGTGGTTTGGCGCAGATATAATAAATTTGTAAGCAATAAAAACTACCACTATGCCACATATCTCCGACCGTGCGGTGATTATGCCCGAATCTCCCATTCGCAAACTTGCTCCGCTGGCGCAAGCTGCGATGGACAGAGGCGTGCATGTCTACCAGCTTAATATAGGACAGCCCGATATTAAAACGCCCGAAGTGGGTTTGCAAGCGTTGAAACATTTGGATCGTGAGCTACTTGAATACAGTCCAAGCCAAGGTTTTCTCTCTTATAGGCAGAAGCTGACAAAGTACTATAAGAAGTATAACATTGAACTTGAGGCAGACGATATTATTATCACGGCTGGCGGTTCAGAAGCAGTACTCTTTGCCTTTCTTTCCTGCCTCAATCCAGGCGACGAAATCATTGTGCCAGAGCCTGCCTATGCCAACTATATGGCGTTTGCGCTCTCGGCTGGTGCGATCATCCGCACCATCAGTTCAACCATAGAGGAGGGTTTCGCACTTCCAGCCGTAGAGAAGTTTGAAGAACTGATTAACGAGCGCACAAGAGCTATCCTAATTTGCAATCCCAACAACCCTACGGGCTATCTTTATAGCAAGCGGGAGATGAACCAAATCCGGGATTTGGTGCTGAAGCACGACCTCTATCTTTTCTCCGACGAGGTGTATCGTGAGTATATATACACTGGATCGCCTTACATCTCTGCTTGTCACTTGAAAGGTTTAGAGGAGCATGTCGTACTGGTGGACTCTGTGTCTAAACGCTATAGTGAATGTGGCATTCGCATCGGGGCTTTGATTACGAAGAACAAGGCTGTGCACGATGCGGTCATGAAGTTTTGCCAAGCCCGCCTAAGCCCGCCTTTGTTGGGACAGATAGTTGCCGAGGCTTCATTAGAGGTTGATGATTCCTATATGCAGGAGGTCTATGACGAGTATGTGGAGCGTCGCAAATGTTTGGTTGATGGTCTGAACTGCATTCCCGGAGTTTACTCGCCCATACCGATGGGCGCTTTCTACACGGTAGCTCGCTTGCCAGTGGACGATGCTGAGAAATTCTGTGCTTGGTGTCTTTCCGATTTTGAGTATGAGGGCAAAACAATTATGATGGCGCCTGCCCAAGGATTTTATACCACGCCAGACTTGGGGAAAGACCAGGTGCGTATCGCCTATGTGCTCAAGAAAGAAGACTTGGTCGATGCCCTCGTTGTTTTGCGAGAGGCACTGAAGGCTTACCCAGGTACAATTCATGAAGCCACACGGCTTTGATACATATTATATATAGGAGTAGAAACAAAACAACCTTTTCGCCCAGCCAGAGGAGTAGAGCAAGTAACATTTATGCTTGACTCTGCTATGGCGAGAAAAGGTCTGTTGAAAATAAACCGCATCTTTGAATTTTCCATTCTTCTTAGCACGTCATTTCTTCTGTGGCGACGGCAACAAAACCAAGCGCAAGGCTTCAACGCCAGCAGTCACAGTGGCAACACTCGGGGTTGCTGTGGGATTGGCTGTGATGATTCTCGCAGTTTGTATTGTCAAAGGATTTAAGCAGGAGGTGAACCGTAAACTCACGGGCTTTGCCTCGCACATCGAAGTGCTCAATCCTCGCTATTTTCAGTCGCCAGAAAGTGCACCCATAGACGTAACGCCCACTCTCTTGAAGCAGATCAAGCAGGCTGGGGGAGTAGAGCACGTGCAACGGGTGTCGCAGAAAATTGGTGTTCTCAAAACGCAAGGCGATTTTAAGAGCATTATTCTCAAAGGAGGCGACGAGCAATACGATACAACCTTCCTCCACACAAGTCTTGTGGCTGGGCGTTTGCCAAAACTGCAAGGTAAGGAAACAAACAATGAAATCTTGCTCTCTCAACGCCAAGCCAAACTTTTGGGTCTGAGGGTCGGTGATGGCGTCTTTGCCTACTTCTTTGAGCAAACGATCAAGATGCGCCGTTTCAAGGTGGTCGGCATCTACGAGACCCATCTCAAGCAGTTCGATGAAACATTTGCAATCACTGCTCTCTCAACCGTCAATCAGTTGAACAACTGGAATAGCGAGGCGTGTAGCGAGCTGGAGATTTTCGTCAATGACTTTGGGCAGGGCGATACCTCTTTAAGCAACGTTACCAGATGTGTGAATCAGCACATTGCAGAAACCAAGGCTTCTATGATGACGCTTTCGGTGAAAGACGACCCACGGGTTGCAGGCACTTTCGCTTGGCTCAATCTCTTGGACTTCAATGTCTGGATCATTCTCATCTTGATGATTGCTGTGGCAGGTTTCACGATGGTGAGCGGATTGCTGATCCTTATCTTAGAGCGTACTTCGACCATTGGCGTGTTGAAAGCCTTGGGCGCAACGAACACAAGCATACGCCAAACATTCCTCTATTTAGCCTCTTTTATCATTCTTCGAGGGCTACTTATTGGCAATGCCCTTGCAGGCTTATTCATCGTTCTGCAGATCCAGTTCGGCTTAGTGAAGCTCGACCCAATGTCTTACTACGTAGACCGTGTGCCCGTTGATATAGATTGGTTTTGGATCATTGCGCTCAATGTTTCCACACTTGTGCTCACAGTTTTGGCACTCATTGTTCCCAGCTATATGATTTCCCGCATTCAGCCCGCAAAAGCCATACGTTTTGAATAAATGCGTTGCAAGGGTTGGTTATCTGTGGAATAATGGCTAAATTTGTAAGAAATAATACACTAACTTTCTAAAAGGTTTTCTATGCGAGTTATCATCGAACCAAACTACGAACAGCTCTCACGCTGGGCTGCCGAATACGTGATTAGTAAAATCAATGCAGCTGCTCCTACTGCTGAACGTCCCTTCGTGTTGGGCTTGCCAACTGGCTCTTCGCCCATTGGTATGTACAAGGAATTGGTAAAAGCCAACAAGGAAGGCCGTGTGAGCTTCAAAAATGTTGTTACCTTCAACATGGACGAATACGTAGGTCTTCCCGAGGAGCATCCTGAGAGCTATCACAGCTTTATGGCAACTAATCTTTTCAATCACATCGACTGCCCAAAGGAGAATATCCACATTCTCAATGGTAATGCAGAGGACTTGGAAGCAGAATGTGCCAACTACGAGAAAGCGATTGAAGAAGCTGGCGGTATAGACCTCTTTATCGGTGGTATTGGTCCTGATGGACACATTGCTTTCAACGAGCCTGGTTCTTCTTTGACCAGCCGCACACGCAAGAAAACCCTTACAACAGACACCCGCATCGCTAACAGCCGTTTCTTCGGTGGCAATCCCGAGAACGTACCAGCGCACGCTCTCACAGTTGGTGTAGGCACAGTGATGTCTGCAAAGGAAGTTCTCATTCTTTGCAACGGTCACAACAAATCGCGTGCCCTCCAAGCCGCTGTAGAAGGGCCAGTTAATCAGATGTGGACAATCAGCGTGTTGCAAATGCACCAGCACGGCATCATTGTCTGCGATGAGGCTGCAACCGAAGAGATTAAGCACGGCACTTATAAGTATTTCAAGGATATTGAGAAGGATAGCTTGTAAGCCCTGCGTTACATAGATAAGAATAGAGCGAGCATTGAAGCGCAGGCTTCAATGCTCGCTTGCTGTTACTTTGAGGTTGGATACAGCTCATCGAAGCCTGACCGTAGAGTGGTGACGACTCAAGAACTTCGTTAGTAGAGAGCAAAATTTTTCTTCTTGCGCTAACATTTTTGAGTGGAGGCGTAGGAAAACTTGTCTGGAGGCG
>JBHAFO010000038.1:0-9115 GCA_041856145.1 Alloprevotella sp. | reverse complement strand
GGATCTCTGTACCCCATGTGATGAGGCTATCGTAGGTTGAGAGGTCTTCAGCCCAAAGGAAAGGTTGCTGGCGAAGCTCAAAAGCGTTTGGTACAAAATTGAACATTGCAATCCAGATAGGCATCTGAATAAGCATCGGTAAGCAACCGCCCATAGGACTTACGCCATATTGACTGTAAAGGCTCATCTGTTCTTGCTGACGCTTCATCGCATTCTCTTGCCCAGGATACTTCGTGGCAATTTCATCAATGCGAGGTTTCAAAAGACGCATACGGGCACTGCTCAAGAAGCTCTTACGAGTTGGTGGATAGACGATCACACGCAACAGAAGTGTGATAAGCAAGAGCACAACGCCCATTGGAATACCAAACTGTGTGAGCCAATCAAAGACGTAGATGGTGAAGTAGCGATTGATCCAGCGGAAGAGTGGCCAGCCGAGGTCTACAAGCTCTTCCAAGTCTTGATCAATAGCTCCTAACTTATAGTTGTCTTGCGTCTGCAAGAGGTGGTATTTGTTAGGACCAAAGTAGAATTGGAACTGTGTGGCTTCCTTGCCCGAGGGGTCGAAAGGAGCGTTCATTTCTGCAGTATAGGCTTTGAGGAAGCCCTTGGTATCGTTCAGCTTCTCGCTGTTGAAATTCGCATCTGTCAGCTTTGCAGGCGACATCAACACAGCACTAAAGTATTGATTCTTGAATGCCACCCAATCTACATTGCCTGCGGCTTTTTCTGTCTCAGTTTCTTGTTCGCTCAAATGTTCAGCATCTCCGTCTGAGAGCTTATAAGATAGGGTAGAGTAGCGGTCTTCAAAATATGCGCCTTTCTCTAATTGGCGTATCTTGTCCTTCCAAATGAGGTGCATTGACTTTGTGGAAGTAGGAAACTCATTGCCCATGCCTACAGAACGCACGGAGAAATTGACCAAATAGTCTGCCACCAATTTATACTCCAATGCCAAATGTTTCTCTGGCGTTCCCAAAATCATGGTGACGGTAGAGTCTGTTACGACAGTAGGCGTGAAATAGAAATCAGCAGTATTGATGTTCTGAGATTTGCCATCAAGTGCCAATGTTAGAGAAGCATTCTTCTCGCTATAAAGCTCAAGGGCATTGTTGCGCTTATTGACATAGTCGTCGTAGCTCTTGAATTCTTTGAGCAGTACACGAGAAATAGCACCACCTTTAGTAGAGAGTGTTACTTCAATCTTATTATTTTTCAAAACAATGTCTTGGGCTTTGCCATTAACTGCGCCTGCAAAGACACTGTTAGTATCTGCCACAGTAACAGGCTTTGCCACTTGAGGCTTTTCCTCTGCTTTTGCAACCTGCTCAGTAGGAGCTACAGCTGGGATCTCGTTTGCACGCTCTTGCGAACTATAGTAGCTATAGCCAAAGATGACCAAGACTATTAACACAAGACCGATGATGGTATTTCTATCCACGTTGTGATGTTATTTTATAAATACTGAAAAGGATAAGACTAAGAGGGGTTACGCCTTTCCGCCCTTGTAGCTAATTGCTGCTTTAACAAAGCTAAGGAAGAGAGGATTGGGTTTCAAAACTGTGCTGGTATATTCGGGGTGGAACTGCGTACCGATGAACCAATGGAGCTTAGGAACTTCAACGATTTCGACCAAAGAACTTTCAGGATTTGTGCCTACGCACTGCATACCAGCCTTCTCAAACTCTGTGATATAGTCGCTATTAAACTCATAACGGTGGCGGTGGCGTTCGCTCACGAATTCAGATCCGTAGATCTCGCGTGCCAAACTGCCTGCTCGCAGCTTACATTCGTAGCCTCCCAAGCGCATTGTGCCTCCCATGTTGGTAATATTCTTCTGACTCTCCATAATATCTATAACATTATGGGTTGTTTTGGAATCCATCTCAACGCTGTTGGCATCTTTGTAGCCCAATACATTGCGTGCAAATTCAATGACCATCATTTGCATACCAAGGCAAATACCAAAAGTTGGCTTATTATGCTCACGGCAATACTTTACTGCTGTAATTTTACCTTCGATACCACGCTGACCAAAGCCTGGACAGATGACAACGCCGTGCATCTTGCCAAGCATTTCCTCAACATTTGCATCTGTGAGCTTTTCGCTATTTACATAGTGAGTCTTTACCTTGAAATCATTGTAAGTGCCAGCCTGTGAGAGTGCTTCAAGAATACTCTTGTAGGCATCTTGCAAATCGTATTTTCCAACGAGGGCAATGTCTACGGTTTCTTTCGCCTTGTTGCGACGCTCCAAGAAGGAACGCCAAGGACCAAGGGAAGGCGTTTCGCCAATCTCCATGCCAAACTTACGAAGTACGGTCGTATCTAAGCCTTGCTCTTGCATACGCAGAGGCACTTCGTAAATGCTGGGTACGTCCAAACTTTGTACTACAGCATCGGCATCTACGTTACAGAAAGCGGCTACTTTGGCACGCAGACTTGCGCTCAAATGATGCTCTGCACGCAACACCAGCATATCGGGTTGGATACCAACGTGTTGTAGCTCTTTTACAGAGTGTTGTGTGGGTTTTGTCTTCAGTTCTTTCGCTGCTGCGAGATAGGGGACATAAGTCAAGTGAATGGTCAAGGCATTCTTCCCCAATTCCCACTTCAACTGGCGGATCGCTTCCAAGAAGGGTTGTCCCTCAATGTCACCAACTGTACCGCCGATTTCTGTGATTACGAAATCATAATGGTGCTTTTTCCCCATATAGAGCATGGCACGCTTGATTTCGTCTGTGATGTGAGGAATAACCTGAATAGTTTTGCCCAAATAGTCGCCCCGGCGCTCCTTGTCTATAACACTTTGGTAAATGCGACCAGTAGTATAGTTATTATACTGCGTGGTTTTAATTCCTGTGAAACGCTCATAGTGACCAAGGTCGAGGTCAGTTTCCTTTCCATCCTCAGTAACATAGCACTCTCCATGCTCATAAGGATTGAGTGTCCCTGGGTCGATATTGATATAGGGGTCGAACTTTTGAATGGTGATGTTATAACCACGTGCTTGCAAGAGCTTACCTAATGAAGCAGCAATAATACCTTTACCCAACGAAGATGCTACACCTCCTGTTACGAATATATACTTTGTTTCAGACACGGCCTTTTGGTTTTAGCGTGAAGACATACTTATCATTAAGCCACAAAATTACAAAAAAAGATAGAGAGAATGGCTCTTACTCTGCGAAATTTGCGGTAACAAATGGAGAGTAATTACGAGGAGGAACGAGGACTACCAAATAATTGACAAGTAGGGAAGAAGGCATTTTAGCCCCCTCTTCAAGTTTTTGTTACTTGTAACGTTCAGAAAATCTACAAGTTATGGTGTGATTTCTTGAGGCGCAACTTGACAATTCTTGAGGCGCATGAAGAAAATCCGGGAAGCGCATGAAGAAATTTCTCCATACGCCTCCCGGATTTTCAAGTCCCGCCTCCCCAAAATTGGGATACTTTCTTTACATTCTCATGAGTAGCTCTAACGAGAAAGAGGGGGCTTTGTGAGTGCTCCCAGACTGCTCAACGGCTTTTCTTGAGTTTAGCGAAAATGAGGTTCTTTCGATGGCTTTAGCAAACTGTCTTGGATTTGTTGCTCCATCAGTTCGCGTTTGGCTATTGAGTCGGCTCTGCGCTGTGCATCGCTAACCTCCATCTCAACAACTCCTTTCTCTATTTCGAGAGAAATTTTGCTGATGTATAACAATTTAACGCCCGTATCATTATTTCCATTCTGTTGAATAAAACCTTGGATACGCTTAACCTTTCTCTTATCAACGGGAATGATGAGTACCTGCTTACCTGTTGTACTGACAATCATTGAGCGATGGGCAATGGAGTCGTTGTCATAGACCAACGAAAGTACAAAGGAGGCGGATTTTAAGCCTTCTCTGTAAATCCAAGTGGTTGATGCGTGCCAAATCAACCTATCTCCAGCTTGCAACGGAGCATCTACTTTTTGCGAGAATGTCACAGAGCGACGACCATTGATTGACAAGAGATAAGAATATGCGCCTTTCCAATAATTCTTGATTTCAGCCTGTGCTTCTCCCATAGGTAGGGAAGACTTCTTTGTAGAATCCTCAGAAACTTGTAACTGCTCTGTGGAAGCACCCTTTGGGTTTGCAAACTTCTTCTCTACATTGGCGTAGACTTTAGCAAATTCGTCGGGATGCTTTGCATACCAACTCAACACATTGTCGAATTCTCTCTGCGTAAGCCCATACTTTTTCAACATGGCATCCATCATCACTCGCTTCCGAATATTGATGGAATCGCTCATATAGTTGGTTGTTGCTTGCAACAACTGATAATCATACAAGAGAGATTCCATCTTCTCGGAACTCAAGGGAAGGTCTGCAGGTTTGTCCTTACATGCAGTAAAACTGACTGCGTATAAGATGAAAAGTAGAGAAACTATGCAATACTTCATACTTCAGTAGCGTCCGTTGTTGCGGTCTGAGAGGATTGGAACAAACGCTTATGATAGAATAACACCAAAGCTATTGCTCCCACATTGATTGCCGCATCTGCAAAGTTAAAGACAGCGCCGAAGAAAATTTCTCCTCCCACGAAAGGCATCCAGGAGGGCCAAGTGAAGAGTGGGAAATAGAACATATCGACCACCCGTCCTGATAGAAACTCTCCATAGCCAGAACCGAAGTTTACAAAATGAGCCACTTCTCCGAAGCCTTTCGGTACACTTTCCGAGAAAATCTCGCCATAGAATGCATTGTCTATCAAGTTGCCTATTGCCCCAGCTATGATCAGACTGATGCAAACTATCATGCCAAAGGGCGTACGCTCTTTGATAAGACGGCACAAATAATAGAAGAAAGCACCGATAGCCAGAATGCGAAATGTAGCTAAGATGGGCGTACCAAGGAAGTCTAACCCAAATGCCATTCCGTCATTCTCTAAAAAATAGAGCTTGAACCAAGAGAACACTTCCACCTGTTCGTAAAGTGAGAAGTTCGTTTTGACATAAAGTTTGATGGCTTGGTCGAGTAGTACGACCAAGGCTATCAAACCAAATGCTCCGAAAGCTCGTTTGCTGTTGGCTTTGCAAGTATTTTTCGCAGGAATGCTTAGCTGTTCTTGTCCCATTTTATCGGTGATCACGCATATTCTTAGCTTCAATGCTCAGCGTAGCGTGTGGCACTGCACGAAGGCGTTCCTTGGGAATAAGGTTTCCTGTCTCGCGACAAACACCATAAGTTTTGTTCTCGATGCGCACCAAAGCAGCTTGCAAGCCTTGTATGAATTTTTGTTGGCGCATTGCCATTGCATTGAGTTCCTCCTTCGACTGTCCCAAAGAGCCTTCTTCCAAAGCCTTGTAGGTGGGAAGTGTATCGTCAGAGCTGTTGCTGCGAGTAGACAATGTGTCCATTATGTCTTGGTACTCACGGCGAGCAAGCTCCAGTTTATGCTCAATCAACTCTCTGAACTCAGCCAAATCTTCATCGCTGTATCTTTTCTTATTTTCAGCCATAATGAGAACTATTATAATGAATGATGATAAAATAGGCTCTCTACCCTTTGAAAACCAAAGGGTAGAGATGAATTTATTCAATTAAATTTTAGAGATAGATACTTTTACCTTTTTGACGAAAATTTCCAGCACAACGGGTTGGGAAACTTCGGGTGAGAACACAAAACTTTCTGCCAACACCTGACCATTGATATAGTCGCCATAGGAGGCAACGGCAGCTTCCAAATCTGCATCAGCTTGGAAGATGATATTGATGCGGTCTGTGATCTCAAAGCCACTCTCTTTGCGGTAAGTCTGAATACGTTTCACAATTTCACGTGCCAAGCCTTCGCACTTGAGTGCTTCTGTAATGGTGAGGTCGAGAGCCACGGTCAATATGCCTTCGTTGGCAACAGTCCAACCAGGCATTTCGTCTGTTACGATGTCTACATCCTCACGTTCAATTACTGCAGGTGTGCCTTCCACAGAGAGTTCGATGCGACCAGAGCGCTCCAGCTCTGCAATTTGCTCTTGCGACATTTCTGTAACAACGGCTGATACGGCTTTCATCAACTTGCCGAACTTCTTACCCATGATGCGGAAGTTGCACTTCACCTTCTTCTCCAGCATATTGCCTTCCACAAACTCAAGTTCCTTCACGTTCACTTCGTCAAGGATGAGTTGCTTCACAGCTTCAATAGCCAGCTTCATTCCTTCGTCAGTCACGGGGATGGAGATGCGTTGCAAAGGCTGACGCACGATGATACGCTCTTTCTTGCGAAGTGCGAGCACCATAGATGTAACCTGCTGTGCCAACTCCATACGACGCTCCAACTCCTTATCTATTAAGGTCGCGTCTGCCTTTGGGAACATAGCCAAGTGCACACTTTCTGCCTCGCCTTGTCCATTGGTCAAATCCTTGTAAAGGCGGTCGGCATAGAATGGTGAGATAGGTGCAATCAGCTTAGAAACGGTGAGCAAACAAGTGTAGAGTGTTTGGTAAGCACTCAATTTGTCTTGCGTCATCTCACCTGCCCAGTAGCGTTTGCGGTTCAAGCGTACATACCAGTTTGACAAGTTGTCAGCCACAAAGGTGGCAATCATGCGCCCAGCCTTTGTTGGTTCGTAATCGTCAAGGGCTTCTGTCACATTAGCCACAAGCGTATTCAGTTCGCTGATAATCCAACGGTCAATCTCGGGACGTTCTGCCACGGGTACCTCTGCCTGTGCTGTGTCGAAGCTATCGACATTGGCATACATTGAGAAGAAAGAGTAAGTCTGATAGAGTTTACCGAAGAAGGTACGCGCCATTTCCTGCACGCCCTCCTCGTCGAACTTGAGATTGTCCCAAGGCGAAGAGTTCGTGATCATATACCAACGCAAGGGGTCAGAGCCATATTTCTCAATCGCTCCGAAAGGATCAACGCCGTTGCCCTTACTCTTACTCATCTTCTCGCCCTTCTTGTCGAGTACCAAACCATTACTGATAACCGCCTTGAAGGCCACGTTATCGAAGACCATAGTCGCAATCGCATGCAAGGTGAAGAACCAACCACGTGTTTGGTCTACACCTTCAGCGATGAAATCTGCGGGGAAGAAAGTACCATTATCTATGAGATCCTTGTTCTCGAAAGGATAGTGCAACTGGGCATAAGGCATAGAACCGCTATCGAACCATACGTCAATAAGATCTGTCTCACGTTGCAGAGCCTTGCCAGTTTCGCTCACAAGTACAATCTCGTCTACGTAAGGGCGGTGGAGATCAATCTTATCATAATTCTCCTTGGCAAAGTCGTTGGGCGTAAAACCCTTTTCTTTCAAAGGATTGCTTGGCATAAAGCCTGCTGCTACACTCTTCTCAATCTCGTCATAAAGTTCGGCAATAGAACCGATGCACTTCTCTTCGCCAGCATCGTTGCGCCAGATGGGTAGAGGTGTTCCCCAATAACGGCTACGGCTCAAGTTCCAGTCGTTCAAGTTTTCTAACCATTTGCCGAAGCGACCAGTACCTGTTGTCTCAGGTTTCCAGCGAATAGTCTTGTTAAGCTCCATCATGCGCTCCTTGACAGCGGTGCTCTTGATGAACCAACTGTCCAATGGATAATAAAGCACAGGTTTGCCCGTGCGCCAGCAATGTGGATAGTTGTGCACGTGTTTCTCAATGCGGAAAGCCTTATTCTCGGCTTTGAGTTGCATGCAGATTGCCACATCGAGCGTCTCGTCTTTCTCTGTGAGTGCACTATCATAGGCATTTTTCACAAAGCGTCCTGCATATTCCTTATAAAGATCTACATTCACTGCACGCTTCACAAAATCTTCATCCAAGTCTTCGATAGGATAGAAGCGACCTTGGAGGTCTACCATTGGCACTTCCTTACCCTTCTTATCAATCAATAGCAAGGCTGGAACACCATTTTTCTTAGACACCTGGGCGTCGTCAGCTCCGAAAGTACCTGCAATATGTACGATACCCGTACCATCTTCCGTACTCACATAGTCGCCAGAGATAATTCGGAATGCACCTTCGCCAGGATTGACCCAGGGGAGCAATTGCTCGTAGTGCATTTCGCAAAGTTCTTCGCCCAACCAGCTACCTACGATGCGATAAGGCAAAACCTTTGCGCCCTTTTCATAATTTTCCAAAGGAAGCTCTGCACCAGCGACATCGAAGTAAGCCGAAACAAGTGCCTTTGCCATCACAACGCTAATAGGTTCAGCAGTATAAGGATTGTAAGTTTGCACACAAACATACTCAATCTTTGGACCTACGCAAAGGGCACAGTTGGAAGGAAGTGTCCAAGGTGTAGTCGTCCAAGCCATGAAATAAGGCGTACCCCAAGCTGTCATTTCTGGCTTAGGATCGAGAATACGGAACTGAGCCGTTACAGTCGTGTCCTTTACATCTATATAACAACCTGGAAGATTCAGCTCGTGCGAGCTCAACCCTGTGCCTGCTGCAGGCGAGTAGGGCTGAATGGTGTAGCCCTTATACAGTAATCCTTTTTTATAAAGCTCTTTGAGTAGCCACCAAAGCGTTTCGATAAACGAGTTCTCATAAGTGATATAAGGATGCTCCATGTCCACCCAATAGCCCATAAGAGTACTGATGTCCGTCCACTCCTTGGTGTATTTCATCACATTGGTGCGACACGCCTTGTTGTATTCTTCAATAGAGATAGTCTTACCAATATCTTCCTTTGTGATACCAAGGTCTTTCTCCACACCAAGCTCCACGGGCAAGCCGTGAGTGTCCCAGCCAGCCTTGCGCTTCACTTGGAAACCCTGCATCGTTTTGTAGCGACAGAAGACATCCTTAATGGTTCGTGCCATCACGTGGTGAATGCCCGGATGTCCATTTGCAGAGGGAGGACCTTCAAAGAAAACGAACGAGGGACAGCCCTCACGTTCAGACATACTGCGATGAAAGAGATTGGCTTGTTCCCACTCTTTTAATACCTCTTGATTGATTGCAAAGAGGTTCAAGCTATTATGTTCAGAAAACTTCTTACTCATGGAGTACCTGTGTATTTTGAAATTTGGATACAAAGGTATAAATAATAAGCCATTCTATACCAATCATGCAGAAGGAAATAATGATATAGAGTTAGGCAAAGCACTTTGCGGGGTTTTTCAATTTCTCTCTACTTG
>JBHAFO010000037.1:0-3408 GCA_041856145.1 Alloprevotella sp. | reverse complement strand
CGAGGGCTATAGCATAATAATGTATTACTTGTTTCTGACCACTCCGAGGTTTCTTTCCCGAGAGGGGGCATTTGGGAAAACTTCCAACACCATCGGTCTGTTGCTCTCCCCGTTTATAAATCGTAGCAGAAGCTCAACAAACTCTTCGAGGGTTTGAGCGGAGAGATACTCGATTTGAAAACTTTGGCAGAGTCCCTCAGCCGTGGTTTGATGATTGGCGGAAACGTAACGTCCTTGCGCCAAGGAGGCGGAAAGCCCAGGCAGGTTGTCAAAAATGCGACCGCCACCATTGTTAAGCAATAGCACCCGCAGGTTTCCGCCCAAGCGTTGATTCCACAAAGCATTGGCATCGTAGAAAAAACTAAGGTCGCCAATGATGCAATAGTTCATTGCATCTGACGCCAAGGCATAGCCCACAGCCGTGGAGAGTGAGCCTTCAATACCGTTCACTCCACGGTTACAAAATACTTTTTGCGCAACAGACATTGGCACATCACCCTTGAACAAACGCACCGACAGGCTATTTGCCAAATGAAAAACCGCCTCTTGTCCCTCCAATTTCTCACGTAAAAGTGCAACAGCTTGCGCCTCGTTCCAAACGTCAGCCTTTGGCGCAAACGAAATGGCGCACTGCGCTTTCATACGTGCCACTTCGTTTTTTGCGGGCAGGCTTAGCAGTTGTTTCAAAGCGGCTTGGAGGGGTGCATAAACAATCGTGTTGAGATGCGAAAGCGTATCGGGGAAAGCCACTCCGTCCTCCACTCGCACCACCTTTGCGCCACTATTTCGGAAGAACAGGCGCAAACGCTTATCGACCGTATTGCCACCTACTTGCACAATAAGGTCGGGCGCAAAGTCGGGGTTGTCGTAGAGCGAGAGATACTGCGTGGGGCGTTGTTGCGAAATCGGCTCTGCCATCACCAAAAGGGCATCTCGTCTATCAAGCTCCTCCACCTCTTCCAACATCTTTCCGTCCCAATGCCCAAAGTAAAGCACGGGACATTTCGCCTCAGCTATTTCGTCCATCAACTCAGCAGGAAGTGGATTTTCTACGGCAGGAAAAACAGCTCTAACGCATCGCTCCTCGGGCAAATCGGGCGTGGTGAACGAAAAGAGCGGTTCGCTCAACGGCACATTCAGGTGCGTCATCTCGGGACAAGGCTTATGCAGTCGGCACAGTGCCTCATTCAGCAACCGATTGTTCCATACCAAATTATCCTCCGTCAGTTGGAACGTCGGCGCATACGGCATCAAGGCATTGCGCTGTGGAAGCGTTTGCCCATCGAGTTGCCCAATCCATTCTTCGGGACGGTCGGCAGAAATAACGAGCAATGGCAGATGGCGATAATAAGCCTCTGAAACGGCAGGCAAAGTGTTGAGCAAAGCCGACCCTGAAGTAACACAGATTGCCACAGGTGCGCCTACTGCTAAGGCAACGCCTATTGCCACAAAGGTTGCACTGCGCTCGTCCGTTACGGGATAAAGCGTCATCGTTCCCCGCTCTTCGCAAATGGCAAAATTATGCACAATGGCAGCATTGCGAGACCCAGGACAAACCACCACATGACGCACACCGTGGGCGAGCATCAAGGTAGTTAATTGATTGACAGAAGGCTTGTCGCAGAACATCATTGCGGTATATTTTAATCTGAACTTACTACTTTTATAAAGGACTGTCGCAGAAAGATTCCCCTACCTGCGCCAAGAAATGATCCTCCTTGCGCTGAAAAACTTTTCTCCTTGCGCCAACATTTTTGACTGGAGGGCTTGGATTTTCGGCTGGAGGCGTAAAGAAACTTTAGTTTCCACTGAAAACTATATAATTTGCACTGATAATTATATAATTTACACTGCAATCTATATAATTATCAGTGAAAACTAAAGTTTTTCTCCGCAAGGGGCCAAAAATTGAAGCAACAAGAGATGAGTTTTTAAGGCTCATTTCTTTAATTGCTTCTGCAAGGCAACGCTTGAGATTAGGCGTGCTGGAGAATTGCGAATGCGGTAAGAACGTTCGAGAGGAGCGTCTGTGCAGGCGAGTTGCAAGGTTTTTTGAACGAAAGACGAACGTTCAAATATTGCTACGTTACTGACGAGAAGTCATCATCTGAACGCTCAAACCGAGCGTCCCTACATTCCTTACGCTTTATCTACCTGAAAAAGTCCGAGCATTGGGCGGAGCTTTCGACAGGTCTCTTGCCATTCGTCCTCCATAATGCTCTCGGGCAAAATACCACCGCCTGCATAGAGTGTGGCACGCTCGGAGGAGATTTCCATACAGCGGAGTGTGACGTAAAGTTTCGCCTCTTGGGGCGAGAGGAAACCACAAAATCCGCTGTAGTAGCGGCGGCAGTTTGGTTCGGCTGCGAGGATAGTCTGTTTGGCAAGGTCGCTCGGTGTTCCGCACACGGCAGGCGTGGGGTGCAAACGCTGGGTCAAGGCATAGAGCGAGGCGGAAGAAGAGAAACGAATGTCCGTGCGCAGGTGCATCAATTCGCCCACCACATACGATTGCGGAGCAGTCACCTCGACCTGCTCCCCTACTCCACTGAGCTGTTGCACAATGAAATCTGTGACAGCCTGCTGTTCCTTGCGGTTCTTCTCACTCCAGCGGTGCGTTTCGTCCCCCTCGGTGATTGTCTTTGGCATCGTGCCTGCCACAGCCATAGTGTGGAACGTGTCGCTTTCTCGCTCAATCAGCACTTCGGGCGTTGCCACTAACCATAAGCCCGTCTGCGCCGTCCACCACATAGCTACGAACGCCTGCGGATTGCTACGGCAAGCTGAGAAAAAGAGTGGCAGGGGCAAAACCTTTTCTTTGAGGATCAGTTGTTGCTGGCGTGCCAAGACCACCTTTTGCAAAGCATTCTCTTTCAAGAATTGGTGCAGGGTGGAAAAGCTTTTGGCATAGTGCACACGCCCCTCTTCCAAGTCGCCAACAGCCGTCAAGGGTTGGAGAGGCAAGGAAGGTATGGGCATTTCTCCCCTTTCGTCGGGGCGAATGAAAAGAGTAGGCAACGATTCGCTCTCCTCAAAGGGGGCGATGACGAAGCCCTCTTGCATTTCCGATGTCCATCGAGCGGGTGCCGAAAGTTGCGCCACATAGGAACAGCTTTCGGCATGCGGTTGGCGGAAGATGGCAAAGCCACCGCCCACTTTCTGCACGTGAACTATCAAATCGTCGAGCGTCATTGCGCCGTTTTCTTTTTAGGTTTAATGGAGAGAAACACGCCCAACAAAATGAGCAGACCACCGCCCATCATCAAGGCTGTGAGCACTTCGTCGAGAACAAAATAGGAGAGAACGCTTGCCACAAAGGGGGGCATATAAAGATATGCCGTAGACTTCACACTGCCCATGCGCTGAATGACCACTGACCAAGCCAAGAAGCACGCCAAAGAGGCAATG
>JBHAFO010000036.1:0-3642 GCA_041856145.1 Alloprevotella sp. | reverse complement strand
CAGCACTGATTGCCTATCAGTTGATGCCCAAAAAGCCTACGATGAATATTGAAATCATAGACAAAAGCAGACTCATTGCATAAAACTTATACCGAACTCAGGTGACGTATAAGTTCATTGAAGAGTTGAACATCTCTATCCTGAAATAAGGATTGAGAATCTGCAACAAGATGTCAAGGCATTAGATGTCAAGATACTCGAACTTATCAACAGCGACGCTGGTATAAAGAGACTCTTTCTCTTGAACCTTCAAATAGCATCATATACGCTCAATCTATTGTATAATAGCAATTTACACAGAATATTAATAAAATAAGATTTCATGGAAAATCTTTGGTAATATCAAAATTTGGGTGTAATTTTGGATGTAGAAATCTAGTTACAACGGTCAAGACTTCTGATAGTCTGATTATCGAACTGAACAACCATAGCAAAGCCATACTTGAGAAATACAAGGATGTGGTGTTTGAAGATGGTAAGGTGTTACCAGTCATTACAAATCAAAAAATGAATGACTATCTCAAAGAGTTGGCAGAACTCGCAGGTATTGACGAGCCTATACGCCAGACCTATTACAAGGGAAACGAGCGCATTGATGAGGTTACGCCTAAATATGCCCTGCTTGGTACACATGCAGGTCGTCGCACATTCATCTGTAATGCACTTGCATTAGGTATTCCTCCCCAAGTCGTGATGAAATGGACAGGACATAGCGATTACAAGGCAATGAAACCCTACATTGACATTGCTGATGACATCAAGGCGAACGCCATGAGCAAGTTCAATCAACTATAAAAGACGAAATACGAACAACAGCATAAAGAAACAAAGGAGCAAGGTTCATCTCTCGTAGTACGAGCCATTGGTTCTGACCTTGAGCATACCCAAGTACGCTTAATAGCCTCAGCCAAAGCGGATATGATTTTCCATTATTGGAAGTTGGGACACGTCATCCTCTACCTCCAAAAGAAGGAGGGTTGGGGAAGCAAAGTGATTGATCGTCTATCAAAGGCAATACGCTCGAAACATCCTGATAAGAAAGGACATTCTCGCATAAACGTCTTCTATATGTGCCAGTCTGCCAGTGCTTATCCGTAGGAAGTGCTGAAAGAAATGGATAGGGTAGATGTTTTGCTCACGACTCCTACAGCAGAGAGGGTTTTAAGTCTGACAAACGAACTCAATCAAATTGCGCAACAACCTGTTGCACTAATTCAAACCACAGATAGTCAATCGAATATAATTACGCAAGAACCTCTTGCACAATTAGGGAAGGTTACTGATTTGGCAAGAACCGTTCAAACCATTCTGCAAGGGGAGATGGGCAACTAAGCAAACCATTATTGTATTGCAAGTTGAGAAAAGAGAAACGAATGCGGTGTTTGGGTTGGTATTTTTCAGTATATACAGACAAACTCCGCCCACTGACACATTGCTCGGCTTTGACCTCAATTGGAATGATATCTTCTCCCAGCTGGATGATAAACTCAATTTCCGCTCTGCTATCGGGCGACCAATAATGTGGTACGTCGTCCTGCATCTGTGGCATCAAAGACTGCAAAACTGCGTTCTCTGCCATGCTACCTTTGAACTCTGTGTAGTTAGCAGTAGCGTTCAGCACAACCGTTGCAGGCAACTTTGCCAAACGGCGCAACAATCCACAATCGCAAGCATAGACTTTGAATGCCGTTGGGTCTTCATAGGCTGATATGGGCAAGGCGGGCTTGGTGATATTGAACGTTCTGTAAATCATACCTGCATCTTCCAGCCATAGTAGCGCATCTTCGTAATCTTTGGAGCGTGCCCCAGGTTTCACCACTTTATAAATAAATTTGCGATTCTCCTTTGCCAATTGTGATGGAAGAGAGTGCCAAATGGCATGAATGCGTGGTATCTCTTTGGTGGTGGCATACTTGGCAAAATCAAGTTCGTAAAGGTCGAGAATGTCCTGCAATACGTGCTCCACAGCCTCCATACCCTTGTTATCGAGCAGGCTAATGACTGCTTCGGGCATACCGCCACACACCAAATAGCGTCGGTATTCGGTCTTCAGTTTATTGAAAATAATCTCTGACAGATGCTCTGCCTGCTGTAAGTCTTCCACATATTCAAACAATTTTTCGTCTGATGAGCGAAGAAATTCCCGAAATGAAATGGGATACATTCGAAGTATGCGCACTTTTCCCACTGGAACTGTCATACTTTTTTTCTTCACTGCCACTCCCAACAAACTACCAGCAGCAATAATGTGATACTCAGGAGCATCTTCGTAGAAGTATTTCAGACTATTGAATGCTTCCTCGCATTCTTGTATTTCATCAAAGATGATGAGTGTTTTGCCTACAATGATGGGCACTTCCGTATAGAGCGATAATTCTTTGAGGATGCGCGCAGGATTCTTAGAAGTTTGAAAAATACTCTTTAACTCGGGTTGTCGGTCAAAATCAAACTTTGCACAATGATCAAAAGCTATTTTGCCAAAGGTTTCCATCGCCCAAGTCTTACCTATCTGTCTTGCTCCTTTCAAGAGAATCGGCTTCCTATCTACCTCATTTTTCCATTTTAGGAGCGTATCTATAATATCCCGTCTAATCTCCATACTGTTATTTTAAGTGCAGAATGATGCTATATAGCACACTATTCTGCAGTTATATCTGCAAAAATAGCAATTATCTTGGAGAAAATCGAAGATTGAGTGAGATTTTTTGCCTTAGACCCTATTTCTTCAAATGTTTTCTCAATTCTCCTTGTTCCTGTTTGATGCGTTCTTGTTGTAATAACAACTCTGCTTGCCGTTGCAGGGCTTGCTCATAATCAATGATCTTCTGTTGCATCTGCTGAATGGCTTTGGGCTTGCGATGTGTGATAAAGATGCTGTCGAGATAGGCGAAGTCTTTGCTTGTTGCTTTGCCTTGCATACGCAAATAGCGGTAGCGGAGGTCGTAATCGGAGGCGGTTTGAAGTTTATTGGCTCCCATAGTAAAGAACCAGCAACTCACCATGACCAGTCCGCAAACTAACAGGAGTAGCATGCGTTCGGCTAATTGTACGCTTGCGAATAGTGAGTAGTTCTTAAACTCTATAGGCTTTTGTTGTTGGCTGATGAATTGTTGCAACGCTTCAAACTTCGGGTCAAGTTTCTTGCTTGACTCAGATAGTGCCTCCAAAACAAAAAGTTGATGCTCCTTGATTTTGGCTTGGGTCTCTTTTGAGAGATGAATTTGTACGACTTCTTGCGCTGTAGTAGGCTCGACTTTTATGTTGGCTGATTGTTCAGCAAGAGCAGTGCGTAGCTCTGTTTGTGCATTGCTGATGGCTTTGCACTCTTGCTTGAGTTCCTCGAGAATATCGAGAACAGGTGCTATGTCGTTGTTCATAAGGATAAAATTTTTGATTATTAAATTCTATGTTTGCGGTTGGCTCTATTGCGGAGTTTCTTTTGAAAGCGGAGTTCATCTATATCCACGCCACCGCTTGGCATCGGCATCATGAATATTTCGCCGATAGCTTCGGATAAGTCGGTAGTAAGTCCGCTTTCATCTACAGAATGTGCCATTGGCTCTTTCGGTAGATGATTTTGCTCTTGCCGTTGGGAAATTTTCTCAAACTCAGCATTAAGGCGAGAGAAAGAACACGAGCGGT
>JBHAFO010000035.1:0-15509 GCA_041856145.1 Alloprevotella sp. | reverse complement strand
ATTCCTTCTTGCAGGAAAACTTCTCTCCCTACACTAACATTTTTGTCTGGAGGCATAGAAAAACTTTAGTTTCCACTGATAATTATATAGAACTCAGTGGAAACTATATAATTATCAGTGGAAATTATATAGTTATCAGTGATAACTAAACTTTCTTTGCGCCTCCAGCCGAAAACATCAACCCTCCAAGAGAAAATGTTTGCGCAAGTAGGTGAATTTATTGCCGCACTCAATGAAAATTCTGAGTATATTCTATCTTCTCCCAGATCCCTAACTGTGAGAACATAAGAAAAGCTGGCTTCTTATTCAGAAACCAGCCTTAGTATGCCCTTTAGTATTGAAACTAATAGGCATTAGTCAGAGAGTTTTCACTTCTTGCCTTTTGCTTTAGGCTCAGAAAGTTCTACTGTGAAACTGCGATTGAGACCGCTCTGCGTTTTGGCACGAATCCAAAGCACACGATCTTTGCTCATGTTCGTTTCTTTTACGACTTCCTCAAAGTCTTCGAGGGTGCGCATGGGCTTATCGTTCACTTGGAGAATGATAATACCTTTAGAGATACCTGCTTCTTGGAACTTTCCGTTGCGGATAGCATTTACCACAAGCCCGTGAGAGAGATTGAGCTCTCGCTTCTCCATCTCTGTCAAAGTACGCAAACCTACGCCCAGTTCCTCTGCACCGATGCTTTGCAGTGCGCTCGTTGTGCCTTGGGCATTGCGGAGCGTGAGGCGAGCAGTGCGCTGTTTCTTGTCACGGAGATAGGTGATTGTGATTTGGTCGCCAGGCTTATAACCCGCCAAGATTTCTTGCATCTCACCAAAGCTGTCTGTAGCCTTACCGTCAATAGCCTTGATGACATCGCCCTTTTGCAAACCAGCTTCTTGAGCTGAGCCATCAGCAATGGCTTCTTCTACATAGATACCCTTGAGTGTGCCAAGATCTACCTCCTTATTCTGTTCGTGCTGTTTACTGATATAAGCACTCACGTCCATACCTGCTACTCCGAGCAAGGCACGTTGCACTGTGCCATACTTCTTCAAATCGCCCACCACCTTATTCATAATTGTTGTGGGAATGGCAAAACCATAGCCAGCATAAGAGCCTGTCTGACTGTAAAGCATAGCATTGACGCCAACAAGCTCGCCTCTTGCATTGACCAAAGCACCGCCCGAATTACCTGGGTTGATAGCAGCATCTGTTTGAATGAAAGATTCGATACCTGACGATGCGCCCAAAGTACGCGCTTTGGCACTGACAATACCAGCTGTTACTGTAGAGGTCAGACCATAAGGATTACCTATTGCTAACACCCATTCGCCAATTTTGAGGTTGTCACTATCGGCAATAGTAATTGGTTGCAAATTCTTCTCCTCCACCTTGAGCAAAGCTAAGTCGGTGGATTGATCCAAACCAATGATGCGTGCTTTCACTTCACGGTTATCGTTCAACTTCACGAGGATTTCGTCTGCATCTGCCACCACGTGATTGTTCGTTACGATATAACCATCAGAGGAAATAATCACGCCTGAACCTGAGCCTTGACGTTTGGGCGTTTGCACTTGTCGCTGCTGGCGACCGCCATTGCCCTGTCCGAAGAAATCACCGAAGAAATCGAAGAATGGATCTTGTACCGACTGCATCTGCACCTTAGAATTGGTCGTTACTTTGAGATATACCACAGAGTTCATTGCCCGCTCTGCTGCGTAAGTTAAATCAATGGGCTGCCCAACGGGAGTGCCTGCAGATTTTGTTTCCTTCGCATTTGAAACTAAATCAATGAGAGAACTTGCCACCGTTGGTGCGCCCGCGCCAACCGTGAAGGCTAAAGCCAAAGAGCCAATTACTTTCTTGTTCATACAATATCTTGTTTATGTTATTACTATCATTACTTTTCGTGGCAACAGTAAAAGCTACGTTTTAACATCTCAGCCACGTGGAAACGAAATTAACATTATCTGATGATATAACCACGTATTTGAGGATAAAAAGTAGGGTGTTCAAAACTTCTTTAACAATTACCCCACCCAAACTTAACGCTGATTGAAAGTTTGGGCGGGGTTACTTCATATTTATTTACGCTTCAGGCAAGTCTTCGCAGGCTTTCAGCCACAAGAAGCTGGAAGCATCGGAAGGCATCCGCCAGTCGCCACGGGGCGAGAGTGAACAACTGCCAACCTTTGGACCATCGGGCAAACAGCTACGCTTGAACTGCTGTGCAAAGAAACGGCGGAAGAAGACGGTCAGCCAGTGCTTGATAGTTGCCTTGGAATAGTTGCCTACTCGCTCATCATGTCCATCAAAGGCGTGCATGGCAAGATAGAAAATCTTTTCGGGGCGCATACCAAAGCGAAGAGTGTAATAGAGGAAAAAGTCGTGAAGCTCGTAAGGGCCAACGAGGTCTTCCGTCTTTTGCACAATCTCGCCCTGTGCATTGGCTGGGATCAGTTCGGGGCTAATTGGTGTATCTACGATATCCAACAGAGTTTCCCTTACATTTTGTTCTCCGAACTGTAAAGCGGAATAGCGCACCAAGTGGCGGATTAACGTCTTAGGGATAGAAACGTTTACACCATACATACTCATGTGGTCGCCATTATAGGTTGCCCAACCCAAAGCCAGCTCGCTCAAATCGCCCGTGCCGATAACCAAAGCATTTTCAAGGTTACTCAAATCCATAAGTATTTGGGTACGCTCTCTTGCTTGCACATTCTCAAATGTTATATCGGGCGTTTCGCCATCATGTCCTATATCGGAGAAATGCTGCTCGCACGCCTTGCGGATATTTATTTCCTTGGTTGTAATCCCTAGAGCCTTCATCAGCGACAGCGCATTGGTATAAGTGCGATCGGTGGTGCCATATCCTGGCATCGTCACACCAATAATTCCCTCACGGCTGAGGCGGAGCATATCAAAGGTCTTGACGCAGACGAGCAGAGCCAAGGTGGAGTCTAATCCGCCACTGATGCCCAGCACCACTTTGGTGCTATGCGTATGTGTCAGACGCTTTGCCAAGCCGCAGGCTTGAATATGCAGAATTTCTTCGCAACGGTTCTCAAGCGAAGAACCTCGAGGCACAAATGGCAGAGGGTTTATTTCTCGTGTCAGCTTTTCCCAAATAGAAGTTGGCGAGTTGTAGCATATCATCTGATATCCCCCCCGTTGCAATGTTTTTCCTTGCGCCACTCCGAATGACGTGTTACTTCGGCGTTCGGCTCGGAGCTTTTCCACATCAATTTCTGAAATAACAAGACGTTCGTCCAAAGCACTTTCGGCAGTAGCCATCAAGAGTGTGCCATTCTCTGCTACATAAGTATTTCCTGTGAAGACAACATCTTGCGTACTCTCTCCGAAGCCTGCACTGGCGTAAACATAGCCACAGATGCAACGGGCACTTTGGTTGGCAATCAAGGAACGGCGATAATCGTCTTTGGTCACCAATTCGTTGCTGGCACTGAGGTTGAAAATGACATCTGCCCCTTGCAACGAAAGTTCCGTGCTGGGTGGTGTTACGCTCCAGAGGTCTTCGCAGATTTCTATGCCGAAGCACCACTGTTCCTCCCCCTCTGCCTTAAAGATGAGCTGATGCGAGAGTGGCACACTTTGCTCCCCTATTATCACTTCAGCCCCTGAATTCAGGTCAAACGCAGAAGCGAACCAGCGCATTTCGTAGAACTCACTGTAATTCGGCAGGAAAGCTTTAGGCACTAAACCCAAGATTTTCCCCTCGGAAATAACTGCCGCACAATTGTATAAACGATTTTGATGCGCTATCGGTAGCCCCACGAGCAGAGTTATAGGCAATGTTGCCGTTTGAGACATTATATATAGGAGTGCTTCCCTCGCCTCATCAAGCAACATTTGGCTATGAAAAAGATCTTGGCAAGTATAGCCCGTCAAGCAAAGTTCTGGGAAACAAACTGCTGTTGCGCCTTTCTCCACAGCCTGCTGTGCTTGCGCTATGATGCGTTCGGCATTATAGGCACAATTCCCGACCTGCAAATGCGGAGTGGCTACGGCAATACGAATAAATCCGTGCTTCATCTTATGAAATTTCTACCTTTTGTATTCTATTGGTGACCGCTCAAAATCATTTTCTGTCTCTGCTTTTATCTCCTATCAGACGATAAAGAAATATCAGACTATAAGGATTTGATCTTGGCTTAACGGTTCAAGACTTAGCTTGAAGTCGAGAATTTTCCTTTTCGTGCGGAGATGTTTTTGATTATGGGCATAAGAAATGTTTGTTTCGCAGTGTGATTTGTACAAAACACAGTGCGTTTTGTACAAATCACACTGCGAAACGGAAAATATTGGCGCAGGAAGAAAAGTTTTCCTTAGCCAAAACTTCTTTTCTCCAACACTCAATCCTTAGCGAGCACTATAAACAATTACTTTTTCTCCTCCAAACGGGGCAGTTTAATAGGCGTTCCGACAGGCACAACGTCAGGATTGTCAAACTGGTTGTGCTGAATGATGTAACGATAGAAATCATAACTACCATAGGTGCGCTTGGCAATTTTGTTCAGCGTTTCTCCTTCAGCCAAAGTATGTGTTGCAAGCGTACCAACAATACGATATTTCTTTGTTGGATCAAGCTTAGCGGGTTTCTCCTCTATGGGCGGAGTTACGGGTTCACGGCTCACTGAATCGACAGGAGGTGTCACTTGCATAGGTGTCACAGCTGATTTCTCCTGTGGCTGCACCAAAGGTTTTGCTGGAGTAGGCTTGGCGGTTTGCACTTGCGATGCCTTACTCTCTGCTTCTGCCCAGCTTTTCCCAACATAGTAGCCTATGAAATAAACGCCCAGCGACACACAGATAAGGATTGCAACAAGTTTCAGCACCTGCACCCATTTGCTTCTCTGAGGCCCGATCTCCTCTTCCTCTATCATTGACGTAGACGTTTCAGCAATAGTCAAAGGAGTTTCTGCAACTTCTGCTTCGACAAAGTCCTCTCTTCCCCCCAATGGATCAGGAGGAACAGTCAACGGTGGAGGGCTGTTTCTTGGCGTCTCCTCCGTTTGAGAGAGAATAGCATTGTCCAATAACTCGAGACGGAAAGGAGGCGGAGTCAAACTCTTGGCAGGTGGAGCTTCTGAAACAGTTGGCAAAGCCTCCTCTTGAACAGTAAGCACTTCTTCCTCCACATACTTATCCTCGGCTACTCCCTCAAGCTCATCGTTCAGCAGAGTCTCATCTGCAACAATTGCATCAAAAGCCGTAACATCCAAGTCGTCTGATAGTATTGCCGTTGAGAAATCGGCAAAGGGCTTATTGACCAAATCACGCAAAGCAGAGTCGGGGGTGAAAGTCACCTTGGTGTGCCCCGTTATTTGGATACGCTCTCCCGTGTTTACGTTCACACTTTCGCGAGGGTTTACTGCCACTAATTTGAAAGTGCCAAAGCCCTTGATCTTTGCGAACCCATCTTTTGCCAAACCTTGGGTTATGACTTCAAACAAACTGCGCACGAATGCTTCAGCCCTATCCTCAGGCTGATTCACTCGTGCGACAAATAATTCGATAAAACTTTGGAGAGTCAATTTCTTTTCCGCAGCCATAAACAACGATTTACTTAAACTTTTCTTTGAGCGTTGCACCAGGCTTAAAGCCTATAACGAGTTTGGGCGGAATAAGCATACGTTGCTTCGTGCTGGGATTTATAGCAATACGTTCCAGCTTTTTCTTCACTTCAAAAGCCCCAAACCCTTGAATGTTGAAACTCTCGCCATCTTCCAAATGCTCCACCATCGTTTCCACAAAGGTGGTTGTCATCTCTTTGACCTCTGCCTCTGATACACCAAGGCGGAGGCTCATTGCTTGAAGAAACTCCTTATTCGTCATACTTCACTGCATTTTCTTTCTCTATACCAAGCGGGCATAAAGATCATATTCTTCTGATGCTGTTACTTCGGTCAAATAGAATTGTCCCACCGCAAGTTCTCCTTCTGAAGTAGGTATCAACACTTCGCAGTCCACCTCGGGAGAGTCGTGCTCTGTGCGACCGACATAATAGTCCCCCTCTTGGCGGTCAATGATGACCTTAAACTGTTGCCCAATCTTCTCTGCACACAGCTCTGTAGAGATACGTTCCTGCAATTTCATCAAGCGATCGACACGCTCTTGCTTCACCTCTGCAGGCACATCGTCCTCATAAGTTTTGGCAGCAAACGTACCCTCTTCCTCGCTATAAGCAAATGCGCCCATACGGTCGAAGCGCATACGCTTCACAAAGTCCAAGAGTTGTTCAAAATCTTCTTCCGTTTCTCCAGGAAAGCCTACGAGCAGGGTTGTACGAATACAGATACCTGGCACTTCTTCTCGAATCTTTGCTATCAGACTTTCCGTTTCAACCTTAGTTACATTGCGCCGCATGCGTGAGAGGACGTTGTCGGAAATATGTTGCAAGGCTATATCTAAATAGTTACAGACATTGTCATTTTCACGAATCACACGGAGCAAGTCCATAGGAAAGTTGTTGGGATAAGCATAATGCAAGCGTATCCATTCCACACCTGGCACTTTAGCCATACGCTCAATCAGTTCAGGCAAACGTTGCTCGTGATAGAGGTCTGTACCGTAGTAAGTCAGTTCTTGCGCTATCACTTGGAATTCCTTTACTCCTGCAGCGACGCACTCTTCCACCTCTTGGAGAATATCCTCAATCGTGCGACTATGGTGCTTGCCCGTAATGAGCGGGATTGCGCAGAATGCACAACGGCGATCACAGCCTTCTGCAATTTTCAAGTAAGCAAAGTGAGAGGGCGTTGTAAGCAAACGACCACGGTGTAACTTGCCTCCTTCTACAGCAGGAAGGTCTTGCAAAAACTGCTTCCAGTCGTACTTACCATAAAACTTATCCACTTGGGGAATTTCTTCCTCAAGCTCCTTACGATAACGCTCAGAAAGGCAACCCATCACATATAGCCCTTTCAGTTTCCCCTCCTCCTTCAAATTGCAGAGTTCAAGTATCATATTGATACTCTCTTCCTTGGCATCGTTGATAAAGCCACAGGTGTTTACTATAGCAATATCTCCATGCAATTCCTCTGGGTCGTGATAAGTGGCGTACCCATGTTCTGCAAAAAGTTGAAGCAAGCGTTCCGAATCTACAAGATTTTTGGAACAGCCCATCGTAATAAGGTCTACTGAGTGTTTCATTCAAATATGCTATGTCCTATGTCTAATTATAGTTTGATGCCATCAAAAAGGCTATCCACAAACTCCCGTGCATTGAAAGGTTGAAGGTCTGTCATCTGTTCTCCCAAACCAATATAGCGAACAGGCACTGAAAGCTCATGAGAGATGCCAATGACAGTTCCGCCCTTAGCTGTTCCGTCCAACTTTGTGATTGCCAAGGATGTCACCTCTGTTGCCTTAATAAACTGCTTGGCTTGCTCAAACGCATTCTGCCCTGTTGAGCCATCTAATACAAGGAGTACTTCATCGGGGGCATCTGGAACAACTTTCTGCATAACATTCTTAATCTTCGTCAGCTCATTCATGAGATTCACCTTGTTATGCAGACGTCCCGCAGTGTCTATGATAACCACATCTGCATCATTGGCTTTGGCAGAGCTCAGTGTATCAAAAGCCACACTGGCGGGGTCGCTCCCCATCTGTTGCTTAATGACAGGCACACCTACACGCTCGCCCCAAACAACAAGTTGGTCGACAGCTGCTGCACGGAACGTATCTGCTGCACCTAAAACGACCTTCTTACCTGATTGCTTGAATTGATAAGCTAATTTCCCTATGGTTGTGGTTTTACCTACACCGTTTACTCCGACAACCATAATTACAAAAGGACGCTTCCCGTCTGGAATTTCAAAACCTTCGGTACTATCTCCTGCGAAGAGATTGGCTATTTCCTCTTTGAGTAGTCGCATCAACTCCGATGGGCTGACATACTTGTCGCGTGCCACACGGGCTTCTATACGACGAATGATTTCCAGAGTTGTTTCAACGCCAACATCTGAAGTAACAAGCGCATCCTCCAAATTGTCCAAAACCTCATCGTCCACCTTCGACTTACCAGCAATGGCATGTGTGATACGATCGAAGACACTTGACTTGGTTTTTTCTAAACCTGCATCAAGCACTTCTTTCTTCTCTTTCTTGGAGAATATATTAAAGAATCCCATAACAATATATTGATTATCCGTATATAAATCACAAAGTAGCAAGCATTCCCTCCTTGTGGCAAGAGGAAGAGACTGGTCTTGTTATCGCAAAATTACAAAAAAACGAGAAGCCTATCCGTTTTGCTCCTGAATAACTTGAAACTTAGCAAACTTGAGAAGTAGATTTTTAGTTTCTCCACTATCAAAAGCAACTGCAATCTTACTACTATCCCCTGCTAATTCAAGGCGTTGGATTGTGCCTTTCCCAAAACGCTCATGCTCAATACGCAGCCCCTCACGCAACTCTCCATGAGATGAGTGCAAAGAAGTCACCACATTAGAACTACCTCCAGTAGTGATGCGCTTTAAGGGACGGTCAGCTCTTTCCTTTGGACGCCACTCTGTTTGAGCTGCTCTATTAAGAGCAACAGTTTGCAAATCTTTGAAAAACACTGGTCTTTGAGAAGCGATTCCCATTTCTTCAAAGCCTCCTCTAAATGTCTTACCACCTTCGTAAGCAAGATATTTTGCTTGTATCTCTTTGATGAAATTGCTTGGAGTGCAGAGTTCTACCTTTCCAAATTTATAGCGGGAGGTGGCGTAAGTCAAATAACAGAATTGCTTGGCACGTGTTACTGCTACATAGAATAGGCGACGCTCCTCCTCCATATCTTGCTTATAAGCAGAGGCTGAACTACTTGGAAAAAGTCCATCTTCCAAACCTGACACAAAGACCGCTTCATACTCCAACCCTTTTGACGCATGTACCGTCATAAGAGTAACAGAAGGCTCATTATCATTCTTCTGATCGCTGTCCGTCAGCAAAGCCACCTGTGAGAGGTAGGTCGATAAAGAAACATGCTCATTGCCTGTCTCTTCTAATTGGTCGTCCTGAAAGCCCTGGATACTATTGAGCAACTCGTCTATGTTCTCCTTCTTCGTCTGACTTTCCACAGAACGCTCCGTAGTTAATTCTGCAAAGATCCCCGTTTCAAAAACCACCTTGTAAGCTACATTATAAGCAGTATCGCTCTGTGCTTGCTCTATGAAGCGTGTCATCATTTGATGGAAAGTGGTCAATTTACTGAGCGTCCCCTTGTTGAGTGCTGCACCATATTCAATAGGGTTAGTAATCACTTCCCAAAGCGGAAGCCCATACTCTCTTGCGAGCAGCAGCAACTTATTCAGGGTAGTATCTCCTATGCCACGAGCAGGATAGTTGATAATACGTTTCAATGCTTCATCATCACTGGTATTCATAGCAACCCGCAGATAAGCCAAGACATCTTTGATTTCCTTGCGCTGATAAAAGGAAAGTCCTCCGTAAACACGGCAAGGAATACCATTCGTGCGGAAAGTTTCTTCGAGCGAACGGCTCTGAGCATTGGTTCTATATAAAACTGCGAAATCACTAAATTCCAAGTTCTTCTGCCGTTTTAACTTTTTAATTTCACCCGCAATTTTGATACTTTCTTCCTTATCACTATGCGCAGCAAGTACCATGATTTTCTCGCCCTCTTCCTTGTTTGAGAAAACGGTCTTAGGAATTTGGTTGTTGTTGTGCCGTATAATACAGTTGGCTGCTTCTACTATATTCTGCGTAGAGCGGTAATTCTGTTCCAACTTGATAAGTCTTGCCGTAGGATACTGCTCATTGAAGCGCAGTATATTATCGATGTTTGCACCTCGGAAAGAGTAGATACTTTGTGCATCATCGCCTACCACGAAGACCTTTGCTGTAGGAGGAGCTATTTGCGTTATTATCTTATGCTGTGCATAGTTTGTATCTTGATACTCATCGACAAGAATATACTGAAAGCGTTCTTTATAACGCTCCAGCACCTCTGGATACTCTTGAAACAGAAGATAAGTATATAACAAGAGATCATCAAAATCCATTGCATTGGCACGTTTGCAACGAGTAAAGTACTCCTGATATATAGCAGCCGTTTTACGAATCCCTTTTATGGCATTGAGGCGTTGTGCTTCGGTATCCAGCGCATAGGTATCGGGAAGCACTAACCTGTTCTTTGCATCTGAAATAATGGCATGAATGGTACTCGGCTTATAGACTTTCTCCTGGAGCCCCATCTCTTTAATAATTGTCTTTATCAACGAGCGGGAATCTGCGGTATCATAAATCGTAAACTGAGAAGTAAAGCCTATATATTCAGCTTCTCGTCGCAAGATACGTCCAAAGATTGAGTGAAATGTTCCTGACCAAATTTGACGAGTCAGTCCTCCTCCAACAATTTTCTCAATACGTTCATTCATCTCTCGTGCAGCCTTGTTTGTAAAGGTCAAGGAGAGAATACTCCAAGGCTGATAACCCATCTGTAAAAGATAGGCTATCTTGTAAGTCAAAACACGCGTTTTACCAGAACCTGCGCCAGCTATTACCAAGGCGGGCCCATCGCAATATGTCACAGCCTCAAGTTGGTTTTCATTAAGTTCCTCCACTAAGGAGATTGGTTCTGAAGAATGTTGCTGTTCCGTCATTGGAAACTTTTCTTATGTTGGAGTAGGAATTAGGCACCAAGTGCCTGGTTAAACGAAAAAGTAATGAGGAACTATAGAAGCCCCTCATTACTTTTCAATTAGTGCATTTCGTTGATTTCTGTCATATCAATTTCCTCACCATTAGGTTCAAAGAACTGATACTGGAGATAAGAGAGCTTTTGGTTGGGAATAATTTTAATCCCAAAACCATACTTCATTTGCCACTTTCTTTTGATAGAGAAAACTCCTTTGGACAGGTAGGCTTCCACAAAAGGATGGATATGAAGACTGAACTTCTTAATTCCTAAATCCGATGTGAGGGTTTTGATTTTGTTTTCGAGAATGTCGGGGAACAGAAGACTTGATTTGATTTTCTTGCTACCTTCGCAAGTAGGACAAACTTCCTCCACTTTCACTGCCATCACAGGGCGCACACGCTGGCGTGTGATCTGCATTAAACCGAACTTGCTAAGAGGGAGAATGTTGTGTCGAGCTCTATCATTCTGCATGTTCTGACACATGCGCTCGTAGAGCTTTTGGCGATTCTCCGCTTGGTGCATATCTATGAAATCTACAATGATAATACCTCCCATATCACGGAGGCGAAGCTGACGAGCTATCTCATCTGCTGCACCGAGGTTTACATCGAGCGCATTGGTCTCTTGTCCTTCTTGAGCTTTGGAGCGGTTACCACTATTGACGTCTACAACGTGGAGTGCTTCTGTATGTTCTATCACCAAATATGCTCCCTGTTTGTAAGTCACAGAGCGACCGAAAGCCGACTTTATTTGCTTGGTCACAGAGAAGTTGTCGAATATGGGAACATTTCCCTGATAGAACTTCACGATGTGATGACGCTCTGGGGCTATAAAGGAGACATACTCCTTTACCTCTTCGTATACGCTACGATCATTTATATAAATATTCTCATAGGAGGGATTGAAGAGGTCACGGAGGAGAGCCACTGTGCGACTTGTTTCTTCATGAACAAGTAGAGGGACTTGCTCCGCCTTATGCTTTCTGATTTTGGCGACCACGCCTTCCCAGCGCTGATAGAGCGTTTTGATCTCTGCATCAAGTTCTGCCACACGTTTACCCTCTGCAACGGTGCGAATGATTACACCGCAATTCTTAGGTTTAATACTGTGAATGAGCTGTTTCAACCTTGCACGTTCAGCGGCACTCTTAATCTTTGTCGAAACAGAGATTTTGTCACTAAATGGAATGAGAACGAGGTAACGTCCTGCAAAGGATATTTCGCTGGTCAAGCGAGGCCCTTTTGTAGAGATGGGTTCTTTTACTATTTGAACTAACACCTCTTGCCCTGACTTCAGGAGATTTTGAATACTCCCCTCTTTCTCTATGTCGGGAAACTTTGGATGCTTCGAGATGGAAAGCTGTTGCTTACTTTTGGATTGCAATTCCAAGAACTTCTCTACAGCGTGGTAGTGCACACCGAGGTCTTGATAGTGCAAAAATGCGTCTCGTTCATAACCGACATTCACGAAGCAAGCATTAAGACCGTTCATTATCTTCTTGACTTTTGCCAAGTAGATATTTCCAACGGCAAATTGTTCTGTACGCCCTTCCTGCTGAAACTCCACCAAACGCTTATCTTCTAAGAGAGCGATGGAAATATCTTTAGGTTGGACGTCTACGATTACTTCGCTGGTCATGATTATTCTCGTTTTTATAAAGTAGCGGTGAACGTGAGACATAGGCCCACTGCTCACCGCTCACTTATTGTCAGACAAGTAAAAGTTTACTTGCTCTTGTGTCTATTCTTGCGCAATCTTTTCTTACGCTTGTGAGTAGCCATCTTATGTCTTTTCTTTTTCTTTCCGTTTGGCATAATTCTATAATTTTGAACGGGTTATTATATAAGTGATTATTCTTACTTATGCTTGACCTCCTCAGAGAACTCCTTGGCTGGCTTGAATGCCACAATCTTATGCTCAGGGATCTCGATGGAAGTATTGTTGGAGATGATACGGCCAATTTTCTTAGCACGTGTCTTCAAGATGAAGCTACCGAAGCCACGAATATAAATACCTTCTTCGCCATTTATAAGCGCTTCTTTGATAGTTTCCGTGAATGCTTCAACAGTCGTCAAAACTTCTGCGCGAGAGATACCAGTCTTTCTGGAAATCTCGGCAACGATTTCAGCTTTGGTCATAGTAAATGTTGTCCTTGTGAATGTTATTCCTAAAAATGCGAATACAAAGGTACAAATTTCGAATGAGCTGACAAGCAACAAGCGCCTCTTTGTTTGAAATAAAATGCTGAAAAGTAGGATATTTTGTTCTCAGCCCCCTGCTCTTCCTCGAAGTCGATATTGAAAGTAGAGCTTTTCAAAGAGCGATTTTATCCACTCGCGCCTGATGGCGACCGCCTTCAAAGTTGGTGTTCATAAACACATCGAAGCATAGCTCTGCGTCTTCATTGCTGATAAAGCGTCCAGGCAATACAAGTACATTGGCATTATTATGCTGACGCGCCAAAGAAGCGATTTCTGGCATCCAAGCAATAGCAGCACGAATGTGAGCATGTTTGTTAAGTGTAATAGCGATACCTTGCCCCGACCCGCAAATAGCAACCCCTTGTTGGCAGTCGCCTTGCTCAATTCCCTTTGCAAGCGCATGGGCATAGTCGGGATAATCGCAGCTCGCCTCAGAATGCGTTCCATAGTCAGTGTAACTTATTCCCTTTGCCTCAAAAACTTTCTTGAGATGTTCCTTGAGGGCAAAACCTGCGTGGTCAGACGCAATACCTATTTGTACCATATTATATAATGTCTTTTCTTGGGAGAGCTTACTCGCTCAAAAAAGCTTTCACCTCCTTATATATATTATCAGGCGTAAAGCCAAATTTCTCATCCAACACCTTGTAAGGCGCAGAATATCCGAAATGCTCCAAACCATGCACACGACCATTTGCACCAACCAAGCCTTCCATTGTGATGGGCAGACCTGCTGTGAGAGCGAACTTCTTTATGCCTGCAGGGAGGAGGGTTTCTTGATACTCGGCACTCTGCGAGCGGAACAAACCTTCAGAAGGACAGCTCACAACTCGAGCTTGAATGCCATCAGTAGCTAACTTCTCTGCCGTTTCAAACAGTGTGCTAACTTCAGAACCTGAGCCAATCAGTATTACATCGGGAGTTTCTACGCTACGCACTTCATAAGCTCCTCGTTTAACACCTTCTGCGTAGTTGCACACAGGTATGTCTTTCACATCTTGGCGACTAAAGATAAGTGCCGTAGGCGTTTTTATATTCTCCATTGCCATCTGCCAACAAACAGTTGTGGCGTGAACATCGCAGGGACGAAGTACGAGGACACTGTTCTCTCCGCTGTGATTTTTCAGCTTCTCCATCAAACGGATTTGCGCTTCCTGCTCTACGGGTTCGTGCGTTGGTCCATCTTCGCCCACTCGGAAGGCATCGTGCGACCAGACAAACTTAACAGGCACTTCCATCAGAGCTGCCATACGAATAGCAGGCTTCATATAGTCAGAGAACACAAAGAATGTACCCATTGCAGTTACCATACCACCGTGTAACATGATACCGATACAAGTACAAGCCATGGTCAATTCAGAAACACCTGCTTGCAAAAATCCGCCTTCAAAGTTTCCACGACGAATGGTCGTTGTGTGTGCCAAGAAACCTTCTGTCTTGTCCGAATTACAAAGGTCGGCAGAAGATACAATCATATTAGGCACATATTTGCTCAACACCTCCAAACACTTGGCTGAAGCATTGCGGGTTGGTCCGTTGGGCTTTTGCTCAATTTCTTCCCAAGGAATTTCTGGCAATTGATTGGCAAACCATTCTTTTTGCAGTTGCGCCTTTTCTGGATGGGCTTCTGCCCAAGCCTTTTCTTCAGCTTGGCGTTCAGCCACGATAGTACGCAATTCATTCAAACGTGCCTCATACAAAGCCTTCGTTTCTTCAAAAATTTCAAAAGGATTATCGAGGTTTGCACCCAAATTCTTGAGCGTTTCGATATAAGCATCGCCACCCAAAGGCGCACCATGAGTCTTACAATCAGCCTCGTAACTACTGCCATCGCCTTTGCGTGCCCCCTTACCCATAATCGTATGTCCGATAATCAGGGTTGGGCGGTCTGTTTCAGCATTAGCCTGTGTCAGAGCCTCGCGAATCTGATCAGCATCGTTACCATTTATTTCTAACACATTCCAGTTCCAAGCCCGATACTTCATTGCTGTATCTTCGGAGAAAACCTCCGAAGTAGGCGTAGATAACTGAATGTCATTGGCATCGAAGAACATGATCAAGTTGTTCAAGCCCAAGTGGCCAGCCAAACGACCAGCACCCTGCGACACCTCTTCTTGAATACCACCGTCTGAGATATAGGCGTAAATTTTCTCCTTATCAAAGCCCGGATTACCAGTGCGAGCATACAACGCCTTGGCTGCAATAGCTGCACCCACAGCATAAACGTGTCCTTGCCCCAAAGGTCCGCTCGTATTCTCAATGCCACGCTGAATATCACGTTCAGGGTGACCAGGCGTGGGCGAGCCCCACTGGCGGAAATTCTGCAACTCCTCGAGCGAGAACTTGCCCAACAACGCCAACTGCGAATAAAGCATTGGAGACATGTGACCTGGATCTAAGAAGAAGCGGTCACGGCAAGGCCACTCTGGCCATTCGGGGTCAAACTTGAGGAACTCAGAGAAAAGCACATTGCTAAAATCTGCGCCTCCCATTGCTCCGCCAGGATGCCCTGATTTGGCTTTTTCAACCATTGCCACTGTGAGAATACGGATGTTATCCGCAACACGTTCCATTTGTTTCGCTGATGTAGACATGATAGTGTAGGAGATTTTGATTTTAGCACAAAGGTACAAACTTTTTAGAGAAGT
>JBHAFO010000034.1:0-6890 GCA_041856145.1 Alloprevotella sp. | reverse complement strand
GAAAGCGGTACACCAAGATGGCTCGGTGTACCGCTGAAAAGAAACAAAGGGGGAAATTCCCAAGAGAGATTACTTCTTTTGAGCCTCGGCAGCGGCGGCAGCAGCAGCCTTTTGTGCTTCAGCCTTGGCAGCAGCAGCTTGTGCAGGCGTAATACCAAGTTTTGCAAGCACCTTGTTGGTCACATTCTCAACGAGTTTGCCGTTGAGGAACATGCCAGCTGTTTGTGCAGAAGCCGCATCGATGATGAACACATAGCCTCCCTCGGCTGCCACGTCGTTCACCGCTTTAACAACCTTCTCAACAATAGGATTGAGTCTTTCGTCCTGTGCCTTTTGGAAGGCAGCAGAGTTGTCTTGCTGAGCTTGCCGGATGCGCTGTTCGAGATCCATGATTTCCTGCTCCTTGCGTTCACGGATATTAGCAGGCGTTTGGTCGTTTACCTCCTTCTGATAGGCTTCGATCTTGGTCTGATACTCCTTCTGCATTGTGGCGAGTTCAGCCTGATACTTCTGCCCAAGAATGTTGAGTTCTTCCTGTGCTTTCTTAGTTTCAGGCACTGCAATCATAATGTCGGAGTGGAGGTAAGAACCGAACTTCTGTGCCAAAGCACTCACGGGTGCGCAAAGCAGCGCAGCAAGCAAAATCTTTTTGAACATTGGTTTGTTGTATTTATTTGAATGAGTAATCAATGAAGATTGTATCAGCGGGCATAGCCCAATTTGGCAAGCACCTCGTTGCTGATGTCGATGGATGGCGAAGCGAAGATGATGCCTGCTTCGGAGGCACGGTCAAGGACCAGTTGGAAGCCACGGCTCTCGGCGATGGACTTCACGGCAGCATAAACCTCGTCCTGTATAGGCTCAACAAGGCTCTGACGCTTCTTGTAGAGTTCGCCCTGCGGAGCAAAGTATTTCTTCTTCAGCTCGCTGGCTTCCTTTTCCTTGGAGATGATGGCTTGTTCCCGCGCTTTCTTTTGCTCTGCGCTGAGGAAGGCAACTTCGTTTTGATAGTTCTTGTACAAGGTTTTAGCCTCATTGTCGAGGGCTTCCACCTCCATCTGCCAACGCTTGCTGGTTTGGTTGAGTTGCTCGTTCGCACGCTCGTAAGCGGGGATATTACTCATGATATATTCCATATCGATGAGCGCAAACTTTTGAGCAAGAGCACCGACTGCGCTGATGCAGAAGAGTGCCAAACATAATGCTATCTTCTTCATATACTGTCGTTATTGTGAGAAGGGGCAGGCTTGGAAGTCTGTCCCCCACTCTTGTTAGAATTCTTGTCCGATGAGGAAGTGGAACTGCGAGCCACCAATTTTCTGTGTGCCGTTATACTTTTGGAAGCCATACGCCCAGTCGATACCGAGCAGACCAACCATTGGGAGCATCACACGCACACCGATACCAGCGGAGCGTTTCATGTTGAAAGGATTGAAGTCCTTTACATTCTGCCAGGCGTTACCGCCCTCCAAGAAAGCCAAGGCATAGAGGTTGGTTGAGCCTTCGAGCATCAGTGGGTAGCGCATCTCCAGCGTCATCCGTGAATAGGCGTAGGCATTGGAAGAGTATGCACCTGCCAAAGAACCATTCTCGTAACCACGCAAGCCGATCGTTTCTGTACCATAGCCCGTAGAGCTTGACATACCATCACCGCCCACATAGTAGGTCTCGAATGGTGATTTGTTATAACGGTTGTAAGCTCCGAGAATACCAGTCTCAAAGCGCGTCATCAGCACGAGAGGTTTTGCGCCTTTGGTAAGCGCGGTGAAGGTGCGGAGTTTGAATTTCCACTTGTGGTACTCAATCCAGCGGAACTTCTCTTGCAATTCCTTCTCGTAGGTCGCACTTGCCGAGTTGGTGGCAAGGTTGCGATAGTCTTTCCCATTCCAGAGAGAATAAGGAGGCGTGAAGGCTGCAGACAACTCGAACTCACTGCCTCGACGTGGGAAGAAAGGAATGTCTATAGAGCTACGTGAGAGCGTGAAGTTGAGGTTGAGGTTGTTGCTCGTGCCATTGCTGAAATAGTAGTACCTCCAGTCCTTCAGCACATAACGGGTGTAGGAGAGCGAAGCCGTGAAGGTAAAATAGTCATCAGGCCAGCGCAGACGTTTACCGAAGCCCACAGACAGACCATATACCCGCATATATTTGTCAGGGTCATAGTAGTTCGTGTAGTTGTAATACCCGCTACTATTATTGTAACCGTAGTAGTAACTTGTCAGGTTATTATAATAGTTGTCGTAGTTACCACTGACATCAGTCTGCTTGGAGTAGAAGAACGAAACGGATAGCTGGTTGGGACGCTTACCGCCAAACCATGGATCGAGGAAGGAGAGAGAATATTGTTGATAGTATGTTCCGTTCGTCTGTCCTTGGAGGGAGAGTGTTTGTCCCTCGCCCATAGGTACAAAGCCCAAGCGTTTACGGCTCTTCTTGAAGAGGTCTTGGATGGAGAAGTTGGTGAACTTAATACCGACCTTACCCACAATACCTGTCTGTCCCCAGCCTGCAGATAGCTCAATCTGGTCGCCACCTTTGGAAACCAAGGGGTAAGTAATATCTACCGTTCCACTCTCAGCGTTGGGACGAATGTTTTTGAAAAGTTCAGTCTGTAGTGCTTCGGGGTCGAACTGGTTCATATTTGCCAGCTCGCGCACGGTACGCTTAATACTCTCCATGGAGAACAAATCGCCAGGCTTGGTGTGAATTTCTCGACGGATCACGTTTTCATAAACGCGGTCGTTGCCAGAAATGCTCACCTGATTAAACGTGGCTTGTTGCCCTTCTCGGATACGAAGTTCAAGGTCTATGCTGTCGCCATCTATATTTACCTCGATAGGGTCGAGGTTATAGAAAACATAGCCATTGTTATAATATTGTTGTCCCACCGCATCGTCGTCTTGGTTGAGGCGTTTGGAGAGGAGGGTTTGGTCGTACACATCGCCTCTTTTGAAGCCGAGTGTTTGAGAGAGTGCCGCAGTTGGATAAACCGTGTTGCCCACCCAAGTGATGTTGCGCACATAGTATTTATTACCGCGATAGAGGTCGAGGTGAATGTCTACGTGGGCAGAATCAATAGGAGCAACGCTGTCGCGTTGAATGAGGGCGTCACGATAGCCCCATTCGTTGAGTTTTTCGATGAGGAAGCCCTTGTCTTCGGTGTACTTCTCGGGCAAGAATTTCTTGGAGCGCAGGAAATTGACCAAGGAATTCTCCTTCGTCTTCTTCATCGCCCGCTTGAGTTTCTTCGCCTCCTTATCTGTCACTCCGGAGATATAGATATGGCGCACCTTCACCTTAGCACTTTTGTTGATATTGATATCCAAGAGCACCTTGTTATCGGCTGTCACATCGTTACGCTGCAGGATTTCGACCTCCGCATTCTTAAATCCTTTCTCCTCGTAGTAACGTTTGATGAGAATCTTAGCGCGGTCAAGCATGTCAGGGGTTACCTGATTGCCCTCCTTCAAGCCCAGACGCTTGTCCAAGTCGTCACGCTCAGATTTCTTCACGCCGTGATAGGCAATAGAGGAGATGCGTGGCTGTGCCGTCAAACGGATATGCAGATAAATCTTATTACCCACAATACTATCTGCTTCTACGGTCACATTTGAAAACAAGCCTTGTCCCCAATAGCGACGCAGGGCTGCTGTGATGTCTGGTCCTGGCACTTCGTAAGCCGCCCCTATGGTCAGCCCCGAAATGTCACGGAGCAAATCTTCGTCATAGCCTTTTACGCCATCGACCACAAGCCCACCGAGGATATACGTCTGCTTTTCCTCGGTATATTCCATCTCGGGGATAGGGAGCGAGGGAGCAGTCGTGGTTGTGTCGGTCTGCGCCATGGCGTTCATGGAACTCGCCACAAGGAGTGCGGCGGGTAACCAGCGAAGCGTTTTATTCTTATTCATCAGCGTCTATGTTGTATGTGGATGAGGAGGAAACGAAGGGAAAGCGTTTTTAGTCCTTACTTATTTTCAGCAGTGACCTGCTCACTTGTCAGCCCGAACCGACGTTCTTTGCAATTGTAATAGTCGATGGCTTTTTGTAGGTCGCTTTCTTGAAAATCTGGCCAATAGGTGTCACAGAAATAGAGTTCACTGTAAGCTGTCTGCCAGAGCAGGAAGTTGCTCAAGCGCACCTCTCCTCCTGTGCGAATGAGCAGTTCTGGATCGGGATAGTCGGCAGTATTGAGTGCTTGACCGATAGTATTCTCCGTGATGTCTGCGGGAGAAAGTTCGCCAAGTTGCACCCGTTTTGCGAGAGTACGCATCGCCTCTGTCAGCTCCCACTTGGAGGAATAGCTCAAAGCGATGATGGCAGTCAATCCAGTGTTGCCACTTGTGCGCTCTACAGTACCGAGAATGGAATCCTGCACCTCCTTGGGCAAACGCCCAATGTCGCCAATCAATCGCAGGCGCACATTGTTACGCATAAAGAGTTCCTCTTCCATGGAAGAAATGATGAGCGACATGAGCGCAGAAACCTCGGCTTCTGGTCTACTCCAGTTTTCGGTCGAGAAGGCATAAAGGGTCAAAAAGCGCACGCCCATATTTGACGCGGCTTCTATAATGCGGTGCACAGTCTCAACGCCCGCTTCGTGTCCGCGGCTGCGTTCCATGCCGTGCAACTTTGCCCAGCGACCGTTGCCATCCATGATAATGGCTATATGTTGTGGAATACTCATCGTTTCTGCAGAAGTAGGCGCAGGAGCACCTATGATAATAGGAATTATTTTTTGTCTTTGTTGCAAGTTGGACAAACGGGCGAAAGGCTGTAAGAAAGCGTTATCAATGTCAGCCCATAATGGTCTTTCTTCTTAAATCCAGAGGTGGCAACTCCTATAGGGTCTGCCAGCTTGTCTAAGCGATCCGTTGTGGTGAAGTGCATTGCCCACTCCAGTCCGAGGTTGAGGCGAGGCGTGATTTTATACTTTAAGCCCAATCCGATAGGGATAGTGGGGGCAAACACTTTGTCGGCAGTGCCATAGACAAAACCCAAACCAACTTGCATATAGGGCACCAAGCGACGCAAGCCAAGATACGACTTGTTGTAGCCATAGGGCCATAGGTTAAGTTCATAAACGGCCTTGATGTCTACGATACCTCCCGACCATTCGTGCGTCAGAGGCGTCGCAGTGGAGGTGCCAGCCGGGGTGCTGGGATAGAAGTTGGCAACATTGTTCACATTGCCACTCGTTTTCCCATAGCTGAGTGCCACCTTCAGGGCATTGCGAGGGTTGAAAGTGAAGCGCACAAAAGCACTTCCAGCAGGCTTCATCTGTCCAAACACCTTGGAATTGGCATCATTGAGCACAGACATTGCGCCTACACCAGCACCTACCTCCATCCGATAATCGTCGGCTTCTTGTCCAAAAATGGAGAGTGAGCCTACGAAAGTAAGGAAGAGCAAAAAGAGCTTTTTTGCCATAAGCCAACTGATTTTACAAGTGACAAAGATACAACAAATCTCCTATCCTATTGCATCATCTGCGGTGCTTTCGTCCAAGTTTTCTGACTTGTCCCCCAGCTCACACGGTGGTAGCGTCCACGCCATACTTGGCTTGAACCGCCAGCAATCACCCAGATGAAATTGTCGTCGTCCGTAGCAAGCACCACGCTTGTGCCTGAAAGTGTGGCAGGGGTAGTGATGATGTTAGGACGCCAAGTGCGACCATTGTCACGACTCCAGTAGAGCGAAGAGGGCGCACCGTTGCTCATACCGAGAAGGAGAGAACCTGTGCCGTAGGCTGTCAATGAAACGTCGTCCAAAGTGGGAAGAGCATAAGCCGTGGGGGCTGGATAGCTCACCCAAGGATAGGTCTCGCCACCCGTAGTGTCGATGGTGCGTTTCCATGTAACCATCGTACCGTTGTCTTCGCCAATGAGAAGATAATCCACCAGCGCGTTGTCGGTCGAGAGGGGGAGGGTCGAACCTGCGAAGTTACTGCTGGGAAGGGCTTCATCACTCATTATAATAGAGTCTGCCTCCCAAGTTGTGCCGTCGGCAGTGCCATAAAGCTGACCACCAACAATGCCAATCAAGCGTTCATCGCCTGCCATTGCCAAAGCCGTGGGAGCAACGTTGGGCGAGAGAGCTGCCCAATTCACCGCATCGGTGGAAGACATCAACTGCCCGCCCACCAGCGCATAGAACACACCTTGCATCTGTTGCACAGAACTGAGGTCGATACTGCTCTGAGCAATGGTGGTGCTTGTCCATACGGCTGGCGCAGATTTAGATGCCGTCAATACAACGGGCGTTGCCCCATCGAGGGCGAAGACTGTGAGGTTGTCGTCGTTGGCAAACACACGTTTCACGGTTGTGGAGGCAAAAGCTGTCGTTGCGAAGCTGTCCCAAGAAGTGGAATCTGCAATCTCTTTATGCATCAAGATGCTGACCGTATAAGAGCGCTTGCTACTACCGTCATAGCCATACACCGTCAAGGTGCGAGGCGAAGAGAAGTCGGTGCTGTCTGTAGCGGAGAAAACAGTGTCTACATCTTCATTCAGCTTCTTGATAGCAATCGTTCCTGTAGCTGTCGCCTTGGAGAAAACGACCTTGTTGAGGTTTGTGCCATAAGGCAAAGAGTCTGCTGTGTAAATACGATTGTTGATCTGGTCAATATATATAGGGTAAGCACTTCCTGCGAGCGTCCCGATGTAAGAGGAGTCTTTGCCCGCAGACGTCTTCACCGTTACTGTCGCCTTCAAGTTGCCCAGCACCATATTGGAGATGATAGGGCTGTCGTATTCTGTGGCCGTTTCGTCGTTAGTGCCTAAGCAGGACATCAAGAGTCCTGTGCAGAGAATTGTCAGAAATAGGCGGGTGAACTTTATCATTTGCAATAAGACGTAATTTGTCAGTTGTAATATATGGCTCTTGCGATG
>JBHAFO010000033.1:0-2841 GCA_041856145.1 Alloprevotella sp. | reverse complement strand
CCCTCCATGGTGTATTCCCAAACACTCTGGTCGCCCTCGCCTGCAATGAAAACGGTGTTTGTCAGCGGACTATAAGCGATGCCCTCGCAGTCGCGTACACTGCGCCCATTGGCATTGCGTTGCGGGTCTACATTGCCCTGCCAACCTTCAAGGTAGACAGACACCACTTCGCCCGTGGAAGGGTTGAGGTCGATGCGGAAGACGAAGAAACCATCGGCGGCCTCATCGTCGCTCACCAACGCATAGCGATTGCCTCCCAAGGCTGTGATACCGCTATAATTGGCTGTTCCGATGTTCCAACGTGAGAGGGATTGTTGTCGTAAGGCGGTTACTTTCTGTGCCGAAAGGCTTAGTCCGCACAATGCCAAAGTCATGGCGATTGTAAGTCTGCGCATAATTCTTGCTCGTTTTGCGCAAGCAAATGGCGCAGATGCCGTTTGCTTGCCGTGTTATTCTACTGTATCACTCATCAATAGGCGCATTTCCACAGGATGTTCTCTGAGGAAAGCAGCAGCAAAAGCCCCTGGCGTAAGAACCACATTGGGACGATTGGCAATGATCTTCAGTTTGCCTTTCTCCAAGCGATAGTAGCCGTTATTCTCTGGGATTTGCTCGTCGCCCTCTACGCCTACTTCAAAGATTTCTTCGGGATGATGGGCTGCCACGATGGTCAGGAAGCGCTCCACATTCAAGACGCGTGCCATGGCGTAAGGCTCTGCACCCTCTTCCTCCCATTTACAGTAGTCGATCATTTGCAGGTTCTGCTTTGGATATGCCTGTTCAAGATAATCAACAAAGGCTGTCTGCGCCCCAGGTTCAGCGATCATCAAGTCACGCACAAGGATGCCGTCCTTTGTAGGCAGATAGAGGCAAGTGCCCACTATCTTCTGACGGCGACGGGCTATGAGCAAAGCACCACCATCAAGCTCGGTATCTCCCACAGCTGCAAAGAAATCTCTTTCTGAAAGCGTCAAGGCAACTGCCGATTGTTGCTGTTGCTTTTTATAGAAAACGTAAACATCTTGTCCATATTGCTCTGGCTCATTGACCTCGATGCCCTCGGCAGAAGCCTCGGTGCGTTGAAGAGGAACGTGGATGCGACAAGTAGTCACTTCATAGTTGCCGTGCATTTGCTGGCGATAGAAATTGACCAAACGCTCATCGCCTGGCACTAAGAACGAGAATACTACGCCACGTTCGAAGGCACGGCGGTGGGCATAATACAATACCTGTGCTGCTAAGCCTTGACGGCGATACTCTGGCAGAGTTGCCAAGCCAGAGATATAGATAGAGGGCAAAACGTGTCCGCCCATCTGGAAACGCATCGGGAAGGCTTGAACAGCGGCGAAGATATCGCCATCGTGACGAAAGAAGATATTGGCATCGTCAGTATATTTCTCTTCAAAATAGAGGTCAATGAAGTCGTCGCTATCATTGAAAGCTGTGCGCCAAAGAGCGCGGGTTTGTTCCTTTATTTCTTGGGGAGTCAGAAGCATAGATAAATGAATTATTTGGTTTCTCTGCCGAATGGATGTTTCACCATCACAGCAAATTTATGAAGGAGAATACTGGGCTTGTAAGAGCTTTTTGCATGTCGCAGTCCCGGCACTCCTAAGTCTTCTTCTCGATTGATATACTTGTAGCGACTCGGTAGGCTACGGGCAAATTCACGATTGATAAAGGGATATGCGCCTTCGTAGTGTACATCGGCTTTCTCCACGCATACATCGAAGGTGTCGCAATTGATGGGCGCACCGAAAGTGAACGCCACGAGTTTGCCTTCTATGCGGAGCACCAATCCTTGTCCATCGAGTTCGTCCCAATGTTCCATAACATAAGACATGGAGCGATGCTCATCGGCATAGTTCTCCCGCGTGCTGTTCTCTTTCTTGTCCTCCTGCCATTGCGCCTCGAGTGCCAAGCATTCGGGCATCAAGTCTTTGGTCAGAGGGAGAATCTCGTAGTTGGGATAGAGTTTGAGGAATTGGTTGATGTGGTTGCGCTTGGGTTGGAGTTTTTTCCCTGCCAAAGTTGCCAACTTCTCACGCTCGTAGATATAATCGGAGTAGTCTCTGTCTGCTGTGGCATAGAAGTAGTCGGGCAGAGCCGTATTGAGGTAAGTGAGCGTGCGCTCGGTAACGCCCACCATCAGGAAGGGTTCTCCCTTTGCTTCGGCATCTGCCATCATTAGTTGCACCACCTGCTTCCACTCGCCCTTGCCCAAGGGTGCTAAATAGGCGAGATGCCCATCGGCATAGAAGCGGAAGACAAGGAAGCCATCACACTCTGCCACCTCCGTGTCATAGAGAAACCGCCAACTCATCAAGTTCATAAAACAGAGATCGCAGTTGCGGAGATTGCTATGCAGGGTGTAGCGTTGCACCAAAGCCTTATCCTCTAAGGTCAAGGGGTGAAAGTTCAACATTTGGCAGTCGCAGCTTCGTGGTTGAGCAAAGGATTGGCATACATCGTGAGGATACGCTCACGGAGGAAAGCCTCGTCTTTGTTCGGAATGTCAATGAGAGCGAGACGCGAGGCAAGGTAGGCTTCGAATTCAGCCTTTTCCTCTGCACTATAACCGCCTTTCGTTGTGCCAAACAAGAGATCACGTGCCACGTAGTTGCAAGGATAGAGCGTATAATTACTAAAGATCTGTTGGTCTATCAGCTGGGCAACGGCTTTCAGTTGGCTCGCCTTATCTAATTCTGAGAGCGAGTCGAGTTCTTCGTCTATGCAACGTCCCATTGTAAAGACAATGCGTCCTTTTTCGCCAAAGATGCCTGTTTGCATATTCTCCAAGTCATCGGCTGGCGTCTTCTTATAGTCTGGATTGTCGCGCTT
>JBHAFO010000032.1:0-6587 GCA_041856145.1 Alloprevotella sp. | reverse complement strand
CCTCGAAGGCGATGTCGACCTCTTCGTACTGCGATTCCGCGCCAAGCGCAACGGTCGCTTCACACCGAAAGCCCTCGACACCCTCCTTGTAGACCGCAGTCTGGGCACAGCGAAGTGGTAAGGAATTTCTACCCCCCTTATCCTCTATTTATTAAGCCTGCGAGTAGCAACGCTCATTGAGTTTGTTGCTACTCGCAGGCTTTTGTATAAAACACCTCCTACCCAAAGAAAAATTCCCCCTCTTCCTCTCCGAACAAGAGGCTGAAAAGCTAATTTTATTTTATAATAAAAAAATCGGTAAAATCATTTTGTCAATTCAAAGACAAGGCATATTTTTGCAATGTACACATAACAATACTAATACTCAAGTGGTCATTTTACCATTTCTCGCTTCCCCGACCACCATCTTCACTGACCCGAGCACCATTGATGCTCACGCGCTATTTTACACTTCTTACAAAAATTTCGTCATCGCTCCTTCTCGAAGCTTTGACGCTTAAAATCTTTACAAATCCCATTATGAGCAACAATCTCATTCAGACCCTCTGGACAGCCATTAGGCCGTTCCGGACAAAAGCTCCTCTTTACATCGCTTGCACTGCAGGTCTTATGCAGTTCTATCCCTTGGAAATTCAAGCAGTAAGGGTGCAGGAAGTGCAAAATGTCAATGCTGTGACACGAAAAGTGTCTGGTATTGTAACAGACGAGAATGGTGCGCCACTTCCGGGCGTTGCTGTTCGCGATGCAGCCAACCCAAGAAATGCCACGATGACGGACGACAATGGTCGCTTCATACTCAACGTGCAAGGGCAACAGATCAAAGTTTCGTACATCGGCTATGAAACGCAAACTCTGGCGGTGACAGATGGACAAATGACAATCAAACTGGAACCTACGAACGCCAATCTTGGTGAGGTTGTAGTCGTTGGATATGGCCGTCAGGCGAAGGCAAATTTGACAGGTTCTGTGGCACAAATCAAAAGCGAGGAACTTCAAAATCGCCCAGTACAGAATGTATCGAACGCCCTGCAAGGGTTGCTCCCTGGTGTTACGGTAACAGCTGGACAAGGTCGCCCCGGCATGGACGGTGCAACCATTCGTGTACGTGGTGTGGGAACGCTGAACAATTCAGACCCTTATATCCTCGTGGACGGCGTTGAAACAGGAACACTCAACGCTATAGACCCCAACGATATCGAGAGCATCTCTGTCCTCAAAGACGCTGCCTCTGCAGCCATCTACGGTTCTAAGGCATCTAATGGTGTTATCCTTATCACCACCAAGCGCGGTAAGGTGGGACGCCCTATAGTTACTTACAGCGGTAGCCTTGGTCTTCTTTCTCCCACAAAGATGGTAGATCGTTTGAGTTCAGGAGAATATGCCAAAATGCTCAACTACGCACTGACACAGAACGGTAAGTCGGCACGCTTCACAGACGCGGAGATTGAATTGTTCAATAACGGCAGTCAGCCAGAGGCATATCCTAACACAGATTGGTACGACCTCGCATTCAAAACAGGCGTGCAACACTCGCACAGCTTCAATGTTTCGGGCGGTACGGACTTGGTGAAGTATATGGCTTCAGCAGGCTATATGAATCAACAAGGCATCTTACCTTCATCAATGCGCGAGCGTTTCACAGCGCGCACCAACCTTGATTTCTCTTTCTCGCAAAGACTCACAGCACACTTGGGGCTGAATTTTATCAAGGACGATTATAAAGACCCATCTTCTAACTATGCAGGCGGCTCTTCCGACCAGATTATTCGCCAGCTCAACATCATTGCACCTTGGATCGTAGCCCGCTACTCCGACGGCACTTACGGCACAATTTCCGATGGTAACCCCATCGCTTGGCTGGACGCCGATCAGCCCGTTGTGCGTGAGAACAACACAATGACAGTAGACCTCGGTCTGGATTATAAGGTAACAGAAGGATTGGTAGCATCAGCCAAAGTTTCTCACCTCAACGCAGGTCAGAAATACAGATACTTTGAAAAGTACTACCGATATAATCCTTCCAAAGAAACTTCGCCCAACAACTTGACACAAGTGAAGTATAATTGGATGCGTACAAACCTCGACCTTTTGCTTAACTACGACCGTCAGTTCGGTGTTCACGGTGTGAAAGCCCTCTTGGGTTACCACGCAGAGAAATACTCCTACGACGACCTCCGTGGCTACCGTAAGAATTTCCCCAACAACGACGTTACTGACATGAATGGTGGTGACGCTTCTACTGCCACCAATGGAGGTTATAGCCGTGAGCTCAACATGATGAGTTGGTTCGGTCGTGTGAACTACGATCTCAAGGGTAAATATCTCTTTGAAGCCAACCTCCGCGCCGACGCATCTTCCCGTTTCCAAAAGGGAAATCGTTGGGGCTATTTCCCATCGTTCTCTGCCGCTTGGCGCATCTCCGAAGAGCCCTTCATGGAGTCTTTGAAGAGCGTGTTGGGTTACCTGAAGCTACGCGCCTCCTGGGGTAAGCTCGGCAACCAAGATGCCTTGACAGACTACTACCCTGCGATCAACACTTATAACCTTGATGCCATTGCCATTTTCAACGGTCAGCCAACACAGGGCTACTACCAATCGACCTATAAGATGAGTACCATCTCTTGGGAGAAAGCACGCACTTGGGGCTTTGGTGCAGACTTTGAACTCTTTGGTAAGCTCACAGGTAGCATCGACTACTACGACCGTAAGACCACAGGTATCATCATGCAAGTGCCTGCGCCTTATGAATTTGCCCTCGGGTCTTACTACGACAACGTAGGTGCAATGTCCAATCGTGGTGTGGAGCTTTCTTTGGCATACAACAACCGTTGGGGCGACTGGACCTTCAGCGCACAAGCCAACGTTTCGTATAACAAGAACAAACTTCTCAACCTCGGTGGTGTGACTACGATGACTGATCCCAGCAATGGCAATATGCGCCGTCAAGTTGGGCAAGCTCTCGGTTCTTACTATATGTACCACGCCGATGGCTTCTTCCAGACCGACGCAGAAGCGCAAGCCTGGATGGACAAGTATCAACCACAGACGGGCTATCCCTTCGGCTCTTACAAGTTCAAGGCAGGTGACCTCATCTATACCGATGCTAATGGCGACGGCAAGATGAGCGTCGATGATAAGGTGTTCAAGAACTCTTCGAACCCCGCCTGGATGTTTGGCTTTGTCTTCAACGTTGGATGGAAAGCCTTTGACCTTCAAACAATTTTCTCGGGTTATGCAAAGAGTGCACGTATCATGAATGCTGAGGTTTATGGCGACTTCCGTGGCGACAACTCGCATCCCTCCACAATTTGGCGTGACTCTTGGACTTACAACCAAAGCGACCCAAAGATGCCTCGCATTGCTGATGCCCTTTCTTCGCCCAGCCATCCTCAACGCGTGATGTCCGACTTCTGGTTGGCAAATACCAGCCACTTGCGTTTGAAGAACTTGCAGTTAGGTTACACCCTGCCACAAGAACTCACACAACGCTGGGGAATGAGCCGAGTACGCTTCTACTATTCTGTCGAGAACCTCTTCACCATCGACGCAATGAAGGTGAACGTAGACCCAGAAACAACCTCTGAGCGTGGCTCCAGCTATCCTCTTGTGATGACCAACTCTTTCGGTGTAAACATCACCTTCTAAAATTCAAGACAGTACACATTCAAATATCGACTATCGTTATGAAACGTATTATATATGGCCTCTTTGGCCTCGCCACATTGGGCATGAACTCTTGTAGCGACTTCCTCGAAACTGTGCCGAAAGACTCTCTCGCGCCATCAACAACGTGGAAAACCGCTGCCGATGTGGACAAGTTTATCGTTGGCTGTTACACTGGATGGGCGAACTCAGACGATGCCTCTCTCCTTTATATGGATGCAGGTTCAGATATCGCCTACAACAACTTCCCTTGGGAGGGGTGGACAAACATCGGTAACGGTCTTTGGACAGCGACCAACCCTGGCGGACATTTCTATAACTATACAATTATCTCAAGATGCAACAATGTTATAGACAATATTGACAAGGCGAATATTCCCGATGCTGCCACAAAGAACAATCTCCTTGGGCAAGCACTTGCTATCCGCGCTTATCGGTACATGAATATGAACTTCTGGTATGGCGGTGTGCCCATCGTGGAACATCTCTATGAGAATGCCGACCAAGCTAAAGTGCCTCGCAACACAGAAGCAGAGGTTTGGAAGTTTGTCAATGACGACATTGACAAGGCTGTAGATATTATTGCCGAAACGCCAGCAGCACGTGGACGCATTGCCAAGGGTGCAGCTCTTGCCATTCAGATGCGTGCCAATCTCTACCAAGAGAACTGGCAAAAGGCTGCCGATGCGGCAAAAGCGATCATCGACCTCGGACAATATGAACTCGATGCCGACTATGCCGCACCTTTCACTGTGGCAGGGCAATCGTCTAAGGAAATCATCGTAGCAGAATGCTATGACGAGAACAAACGCTCGCTCTATACGCTTGGTCAGTTCTATAACAATGGCGATGGCGGTTGGTCGTCTGTTGTCCCCACGCAGAACCTCGTTGATATGTATCTGATGACGGACGGACAACCCAAAGAATCGTCTACTCTCTACGATGCTACACACCCATTTGCCAACCGTGACCCACGCATGGCAAAGACCATTCTCTATCCAGGTTGCGACTATTGGAAGGGCGTGTACAACACCCTAGACAAGACAATCGACGGCAAGACCAATCCCAACTATCCTACGGCAGCCGACAACGCTTCCAAAACTGCACTCACTTGGGCAAAATATCTTTACCCTATGAGTCAGTACGGCGATATATGGGCAACTCCAGCTGAGATCATCGTCTTCCGCTATGCCGAAGTGCTCCTGACTCGTGCCGAAGCCCTCAACGAACTCAATGGTCCAAGCACCGAGGTTTACGACCTCATCGACCAGTTGCGCCAACGTGCAGGCATGCCAGTTGTAGACCGCACCGCTGTGACAACGAAAGAAGCTCTGCGTGAAGTTATCCGCCGTGAACGCTGTGTAGAACTCGCTGGCGAAGGTTTGCGCCGTGCCGACATTGTACGCTGGAAGGACACCAGTGGCAACATGCTGGCAATGACTTTGCTCAACCAAGAGCTACGCCGCATCACAGGCACAGTGGACATGACAGGTACAAACCCCGAAACACGTGCCACCATCTCTACCACAACTGAGGTGATCGAAACTCGCATTTTCAAGGAGGCTTTCCGTCGCTACCCCATCCCTCAAGATGCCCGCGACAAGAACCCCGAATTGACTCAGAATGACGGTTTCTAATCCTCCCCTACTGTAATCACTTTTCCCGCAGTTTATATTTTTATTGTTCTCCGCCAATTCTCCAAAGGGATTGGCGGAGTTTTTTGTTTTATCAAGCCTCACAAAGACTACGAGGCACCAACCCCGCTACTCAGTCCTACTGCGAGACGAAACGTGGGTGAAGAAATTGCACATCCTAAACATATGTAACCCTTTACAGAGAGTATTCTACAAGAAATTACCACAAAAGAAACTTTTGCGCTCTCCCTATTTTTCAGCACATCGTTATCATATTCATGCTCCCTTACAATCATTGCTTAGGAAGACTTCGTTTCCAACAAACCTTTCTTGCGTCACGGCATAGTTCAAACGAATATCTCGCTTGACTCTACTCGCCGAACTGAACAGAAAGGTGTGCATTCGGCGAGCAAGCCACACCCTTTTCCTGCCTTTCTTACTGATTTTCTAAAGGGATAATCCGGGTTTAGTAGGCTCCCTATAAAACGACTCTTGAGCATAGAAACTTTAACACTGTTCAGCATTTTTTATTCTTGATGAAAGGACGAAAAAAATGGGTGGATGTTGGGGGAAGATTGGAGAAGAAGACTTGTTTTTCGAGGGGGCGCAGGTTAGAAAATTGAGAGGCGCAAGGAGAAAATCCGCGAGGCGCAGGAAAATTTGGCTGGAGGCGCAGGAAATAAATCTCCTATAGGTGCAGAAAGGGCTGGGCAACGATCTTTAGTTGCTCAGCCCTTTCTTGGTGGTACAAAGATAATGCAAAACGCCACGATTTACAAGTGCAGTTGTTTCAAAGTCTTAAAGACGGATATACGCAACAGAGAGCGTAGGCGGTGGGATTGCAACTGCAGTATTTTGCCGTGAGGAGAAGTTACTTTGTTGGCTGTCCTCTTTCTCCGTCAAAATAAGGGAGTTTCCACAAGCGTTCGGCTATGAGGTAGAAAAGTATGGCAGAGACAAAACCGCCAACGATGTCTACAAAATAATGCGCCTCAATGTAAACGGTTGCCCCGCAGAGCAGGACATAGAGAGGGAATAGGATATACACCACCTTGCGGTTGAGTGGCCATAGGAGGAGCATAATCACTGTGCTCATTCCAACGTGTGAGGAGGGAAATGCCGCAGTTGGGCGTTCGCCATTGCCTTGCATCGCTTCGACCAAAAGGCGGAAAGGTCCTTCGGGACCATAGTTGGCTGGTAGCTCGGGGTGGTGGCGGAAATAGTCGCCTATGGCAGGGAATTGTCCGAGGTCTGCCAAGTTGAAACCTATTGCAGGGAAATAAAACTGGG
>JBHAFO010000031.1:0-6082 GCA_041856145.1 Alloprevotella sp. | reverse complement strand
GAGGACGGCGCAAAACGACCGTCCTCCCTTACTTTTTGCCTCGAAAATCCGTTCTCCAAGTGGGCAACTTGAAAATCCGCCCTACGCCTCCTAAATTTTCTCCAAACCTCCGCGGTTTTACAGCAAGCACCGACAGCAGTTTTTGCGACCCTCACGTGTTAATCTTGGTTTATGAAACATAAAACTGCGGGCAAAGAAATTTGGCAAGGCGGTGGAACGCTCATTCCGCAAGCTCGGGCTTTGAAACAGCGGTGCTGGTGTAATGATTAACGATATGGGGAGCGAATAGACTGAGCTTCTCTGCAAATTCTGCGATGGTTGGAGAATTGTCATAAACGACAGGACGAAGAGAATTTGCCTACTCCTCGTTCAACGAGAGGCTGGCAATAAGTCTTATCCGCCTTGTCGATAAAAATTTGTACCTTTGCTTATCTATGGTACTCACAGACTTTGAAATTATGGCTCCCGTGGGGAGCAGAGAAAGCTTGGCTGCTGCTTTGAAGGCAGGCGCAGGCTCTATTTATTTTGGGGTGGAACAGCTCAACATGCGTGCCCACTCCGCTTCTAAATTTACCCTCGACGATTTACACGATATAGCCCAGCAATGCGATGCGCAGGGCGTGAAATCTTATCTCACGGTCAATACAATCATTTATGGCGAGGAAGTCGAAACGATGCAGCGCATCTGCCGTGCCGCCAAAGAGGCTGGCATTTCGGCAGTGATTGCTGCCGACCCCGCCGTGTTGCTTTACTGTCAAGAGATTGGACAGGAGGTGCATCTCTCCACACAGCTCAATATCTCCAATTATGAGAGCTTGAAATTCTATGCACAGTTTGCCGATGTGGTGGTACTTGCCCGAGAGTTGAACATGACGCAGGTGCGTGAAATTTACGACCGCATCGAAGCCGACGACCTCCGTGGTCCATCTGGCGAACGCATACGTATTGAAATGTTTTGCCACGGTGCGCTGTGCATGGCAGTGAGCGGAAAATGCTATTTGTCCTTGGACAATAACGGGCGGTCTGCCAATCGTGGACAGTGCATGCAACAATGCCGTCGCAGTTATACGGTCAAAGACCGAGAAACAGGCACTGAACTGGACATTGATAATAAGTATATCATGAGTCCGAAGGACTTGAAAACGATTGCTTTCCTTGATCAAATGATGAATGCAGGCGTGCGTGTGTTCAAGATTGAGGGTCGCGCTCGCTCTGCGGAGTATGTTCTCACGGTGGTGCAGTGCTACAAGGAGGCAATTGCGGCGGTGCTCGATGGCACTTTCTCCGAGGCAAAGGTCGAGGACTGGAACAAGCGTTTGGCAACAGTCTTTAACCGTGGCTTCTGGGACGGCTATTACCAAGGACAAAAGTTGGGGGAATGGACACCTTCTTACGGCTCTTCGGCAACGGAAGTGAAGGTTTATGCTGGCAAAGTGACCAAGTATTTCTCCAAGATAGGCGTGGCAGAGTTCTTGGTGGAGGCTTCTCCCATTTCACAAGGGGAGAAACTTTTGGTAATAGGCACAACTACGGGCGCGATGTACTTCACTCCGGAAGAAATCCGTGAGGGCGAAGGCACTGTTGTGGCGCGGGCGGAGAAAGGAGCAGTCGTTTCTATGGTCGTACCAGAGAGGGTGCGTCCTGGCGATAAGCTGTATCGGATTGAGGAGAGGTAAAGTTCCTCTCAATCGAACCAACTCCCGCAACTCTTAGCCCTCTTCCCGTTTCTCCTCCAGGGTGATGGCTCAATACAAATGATAGTGATTAGATAAATTCATATTCCTCAAAACAATTCCCCAGCAAATCCTCTCCCCTGAGGGAGGGATTGAGGGGGACTTTTACTTTTTCCTCTATGGCCAAGAAGCTCACTCCAATGATGCAGCAGTTTTATGATCTCAAGGCGAAGCACCCCGACGCCTTGCTGCTCTTCCGCTGCGGCGACTTCTATGAGACCTATGGCCAAGATGCAGTAACTGCAGCAACCGCTCTCAATATCACTTTGACGAAGCGGAGTAGCAAGGACGCCAGCAGTGTGGAGATGGCTGGTTTTCCTTACCACGCCCTTGACAACTATTTGCCACGCCTTGTGCGAGCCGGCTTCCGCATCGCCATTTGCGACCAACTGGAAGATCCAAAATTTGCCAAGAAGCTCGTCAAGCGAGGCATTACTGAACTCGTCACGCCAGGCGTGGTGATGGGCGATAATATGCTCAATGCGAGAGAAAACAACTTCGTCGCGGCAATTCATTTTGGTAAGCATTTGCTCGGCTTGTCGCTACTGGATATTTCAACAGGCGAGTTTCTCGTGACAGATGGCGAGGTGGCACAAATCGACAAGCTCCTCTCGGGCTTTGCGCCCAAGGAAATTCTCCTTTTACGAGGCACACGCGCACGTTTTGAAGAAACATTTCGCCAAAAACTTTACCTTTACGAGTTGGACGACTGGGCTTTCTCGGAGAAGGGGGCAAGGGAACGTTTGCTCAAGACCCTCAACGTGCAAACCCTCAAAGGCTTTGGTGTAGATCATCTGACGGAGGGACTGACAGCAGCCTCCGCCATCTTGTCCTATTTGGAGATGACCCAGCACACACAAATAGGGCATATCACGGCGTTGCGACCCATAGAAGAGGAACGCTATGTGCGCATCGACGCTTTCACAGCCCGTAACCTCGAATTGGTTGCACCGCTCAATCCACAAGGGCAGACGCTTCTGCAAACCATTGACCGCACACTTACGCCGATGGGGGCGCGCCAGCTCTATCGTTGGATGCTCTTCCCCTTGCGCCGTGTGGAGGATATAGAATGGCGTGCCACGGCTGTGGAACATTTCTTCCGTGACCCAGAACTTTCGGAGTTCTGCCACGACCTGCTTGCCCCTATGGGCGACCTCGAGCGCATCGCTTCAAAGATCCCGACCAATAGGGTGTCGCCCCGCGAAATGGGGGCTTTGGCGTTAGGGCTCAAGAGTGTTGCTCTGTTGAGAAATGCCCTCACGCATACCGAGCAGGCTTCGCTCAACGACTTGGGGCAGAAGCTCGACCCCTTAGAAGCCTTGGAGCAAAAAATCTCTACGACCCTCAATGCCGAACTCCCTACTGCCGTGAATAAAGGTAACGTTATTGGGCAAGGCATCAGCCCTGAATTGGACGAGTTGCGGCGCATCTCACGCAAAGGGAAGGACTATCTTTTGGAAGTGCAACAGCGGGAGAGCGAACTCACAGGCATCCCCTCGCTCAAGGTGGCTTACAACAATGTGTTTGGCTACTACATCGAGGTGCGCAATACGCACAAAGATCGTGTACCATCAGATTGGGTGCGAAAACAAACCCTTGTTGGCGCAGAGCGATACATCACTCAGGAGCTTAAAGAGTATGAGGAAAAAATTCTTGGAGCGGAGGAGCGCATCCTTGCCCTCGAGAGTCAGCTCTTTGCAGAGCTTGTGCAACACACAGCAGAGCATATCCGCGCCCTTCAGGAGAACGCCAAACTTCTCGCCATCCTTGATGCCCTCCACAGCTTAGCCACGATTGCGCAGGAGAGGCGTTATGTGCGCCCCGTGGTGGACGACAGTTTGGTGCTCGACATACGACAGGGTCGCCATCCAGTGATCGAAACGCTTCTTCCTCCGGGAGAAGACTACGTTCCAAACGATGTTTTGCTGAACAGCGACGACCAACAAATTATTATTGTCACAGGTCCAAACATGGCGGGTAAGAGTGCGCTTTTACGGCAAACCGCTCTCATTACGCTCTTGGCGCAAATGGGCAGTTTTGTACCTGCATCAAGCGCCCGCATCGGGGTCATTGATAAAGTCTTCACCCGCGTAGGGGCAAGCGACAACCTGTCTCAAGGCGAAAGTACCTTTATGGTAGAAATGAGTGAAGCTGCTAACATTATGAACAACATTAGCCCCCGCTCGCTCGTTCTGTTCGACGAGTTGGGACGAGGAACGAGTACTTATGACGGAATCTCCATAGCTTGGAGCATCGTTGAATGCCTCCACGAGCATCCCGAGAGCCAGGCGCGCACCCTCTTTGCGACCCATTATCACGAACTTAACGAGATGGAAACTTCTTTCCCAAGGATAAAGAATTACAACGTCTCAGTGCGTGAAGTGAAAGGTAAGGTGGTCTTTCTCCGCACCCTGCAACGTGGTGGTTCGGAACATAGTTTCGGTATCCACGTGGCGCGCCTTGCGGGCATGCCTCTCGGCATTGTGAAGCGTGCCGAAGCCGTGCTGAAACAACTCGAGGCGGGGCGCACTTCCGTAAGTGGCGAAGCTGGAACGAACGCCCCTACCAAGGTGCATTCTCCAGCTACGGAGAGTATTGCCTCTGCAAGCGGTATGCAGTTGAGTTTCTTCCAACTCGACGATCCCGTGTTGGCGCAAGTCCGTGACGAGATCTACGCCTTACAGATCGACACCCTCACTCCGATTGAAGCTCTCAATAAGTTGCACGATATTCAGCGTATTATCCGAGGACATTAAACACAAGAACTTCTATGATCAAGAACCTCCTCTTCGACATGGGCGGTGTGATATTCCGCCAAGATTCCAACGAAGCTTTTCGCCGTTTCCGCAGTTACGGCATCGACACCGACCACTATATGGGCGTCTATGGGCAGAAAGATTTTTTTCTTGATGTGGAAACTGGCGACATTTCTGCCGAGGAATTTTGTCGGCGCATGGCTGAAGCGACGGGGCGCGAGCAGATCTCGTGGGACGAGGCGCAACACTGCTGGCTCGGTTTCCTCAAGGACGTGCCAGTGGAACGCTTGCACTGCTTGGAACGCCTCCGCAAGGATTACCACCTCTGCTTGGCGTCTAACACCAACCCTTTTATGATGGATTTTACCCGTAGCGCAGCTTTTAGTGCAGACGGTAAACCGATTTCCGACTACTTCGATACGCTCTTCTGTAGCTATGAGATGAAGAAATACAAACCGCATGCCGACTTCTTTGAGTATATGCTTCAGACCGACAAGATGCGTGCAGAGGAATGCCTGTTTATAGACGACAGCGAAAAGAACATCAAGGCTGGCGAAGCTGTAGGCATTCGCGGTTTTCTCGTCCTTCCCGATGAGGATTGGCGAGAGCGCTTGTTGGAAACGCTCAAAACCTTGTAGACATTTTCAATCACAGCCTTCTCTTTTTGCGAAGGCAAGGTACAAACACTTCCCCCATACAACGATGAAACAAATCCTCTCCCTCTTACTTTTCGGTGCACTCTTCACCGCTTGTACAGGCTCAAAGCAAACTGTGCAGACGCCTGCCCGACAACCAATCAGCGCAACTCCTCGCAACCAATTTGCCTCGGAAGTGGTCGCTAAGGCGGTCAAAGCAAAAAATGTCACTGCCAAAATCTCAGCCGATGTTAATGCGGCGGGCAAAGAAGTGTCGCTCGGTGGCACGTTACGGATGCGCCGTGACGAAGTGATCCGCCTGCAACTCACTTTTCTCGGCATTGCCGAAGTGGGTACGATAGAGTTTTCGCCAAAGGGTGTGCTCATCATCGATCGCCTGCACAAGCAATATGTCCGTGCTCGCTACGACGAAGTCGATTTCCTTAAGGCTGCCAACCTCGATTTCTATGCCCTGCAATCGCTTTTCTGGGCAGAACTTTTTGTGCCGGGCAAGAAGAATGTTTCAGCCGACCTCTCTCGCTTCACTGCCACGGCTTCGGGGGCATATACCCTCCTCGTTCCGACCGAAACACCCAAGTTGGAATATGCCTTTCTTGCCACCACGGCAACCCGCCTATTGGAGCGGCTCACTGTGCGAAGCCTCTCGGCTGACAACAAGGCGCAATTTGTGACCCGCTATGCCAATTACAGCAGTTTCAGCGGGACGCAATTTCCCACGTCCATCCATCTTTCAGCCACAGGCGTAGGCAAAGATTTTTCTCTCGGACTCTCGCTCTCATCACTGTCTACGGCAGATAATTGGGAAACTTATGTCACACCGCCTGCGAAATATACCGAGCGCAGTGCCACCGATGCCTTTAGTTCCTTGTTCAGTATGTGATCCATTCTCCTTCAATTTTTAGAAATATGTTTCTCGACCTCCTTCTCATTGTTGCAG
>JBHAFO010000030.1:0-2948 GCA_041856145.1 Alloprevotella sp. | reverse complement strand
CCTCGGCTCAGGAGCGCACCTCACAGGCTTGAGGCGCACCCGTGTGGGCGACTACAAGGTGCAAGACTGCTTCACCCTTCAACAGTTTGAGCAATGGCTCGAAACTGCCAGCATTGCCGAACCCACGGCAGAGCAGGCTGGACATACAAAACGTAACGCAACAAAGAAATAACACTATATGAAACTCTCACAGTTCAAGTTTGAGCTTCCTCAAGACCGTATCGCCCTTTATCCTTGTGGCGACCCTGAAACAGATCGCCGCGACGAGTGTCGCATGATGGTGCTTCACCGTAAAACGGGCGAGATAGAGCACCGAAATTTCAAGGACATCATTGAGATGTTTGATGAGCATGACACTTTTGTGTTCAACGATACAAAAGTTTTCCCCGCACGCCTCTACGGCGATAAGGAGAAGACCAAGGCGCGCATTGAAGTCGTGCTGTTGCGTGAACTCAGTGAGGAATTTCGTCTTTGGGACGTTCTCGTAGACCCTGCCCGCAAGATCCGTATTGGCAATAAGCTATACTTCGGCGAAAATGATAACGTGGTAGCAGAGGTAATCGATAACACTACGAGCAGAGGACGTACCCTGCGCTTTTTATATGACGGCGACTACGAGGATTTCAAGGAGACGCTGTTTTCATTGGGAGAAGCCCCAATCCCCAAGGAGATACTTCATCGTGAAACAGAACCCGAGGATTTGGAGCGTTTCCAATGCGTCTTTGCCAAAAACGAAGGTGCTGTGACTGCCCCAACGGCTGGCTTGCACTTCTCCAAGCAGGTGATGAAGCGACTGGAGATTAAGGGCATCAATCTGGCATACCTTACAATGCACTGTAGCTTGGGTGCTTTCCGTAAGACGGACGTTGAGGATTTGACCAAGCACCGCATGGATTCGGAACAGATTATGGTGAATTCTGAATGTTGTCGCCTTGTCAATAAGGCAAAGGACGAGGGGCGTCAAGTTGTGGCTATAGGCACAACCGTACAGCGCGCCTTGGAAACAGCAGTGGGTCCAGATGCCCGTATTAAAGAATACGATGGCTGGACCAACAAGTTCATCTTCCCGCCCTACGACTTCAGCGTGGCAACGGCAATGCTGACCAACTTCCAACTTCCTTACTCTACCCTTCTTATGTTGGGAGCCGCCTTTGGAGGCTACGAGCATGTGATGAATGCTTATCAAGTGGCGTTGGACGAGGGCTATAGCTTCGGGACGTTTGGCGACTGCCTGCTGATTGTTGATTAAATAAGCCAGGAGCAATGACAACTGTTACTCCCAACATTTCTCCAGCAATTCTTGCGCTTAATCACCTATAGCATAGAGTAGAGACGCACTGGTGTGCGCCCCTATTCCTATTCTATTGTATCTCGGTTTCTTGGTATGAAATTTCTCATCTTCCGCTTCTCGGCTTTAGGCGATGTGGCACTTACTGTTCCTGTCATTGCCTCCTTGGCGAAGCAGTACCCCGACGATGAATTTATTGTGGTATCGCGTCCCTTCGTTGCCCCCTTGTTCGCCAACCTTGGGGCGAATGTCGTGTTTCGAGGCGTAGACCTTAACGCCTATAAAGGTGCGTGGGGATTGATGAAATTAGCCAACAAATTGCGCCGAGAAACGCGTGCCAAAGCTGTGGCAGATCTCCACGACGTGTTGCGCACCCAGATGTTGCGCACCTTGCTATGGTTGATGGGAATGCGAGTTGCAACGATAGATAAAGGAAGAGGGGAGAAACGTTTGTTAGTATCAGGGAGTCAGTTTTCGCCCTTGCGCCACGTGACGATGCGCTATGCTGAGGTGTTTGAACGGTTGGGGCGTCCTGTGAAAATGGACTTTGCAGGTTTGGAATTGTCCCCGCTTTCGCCAAAAAACACCGATAGCAAGTGGTTGGGTATTGCCCCGTTTGCCGCTCACAGAGGTAAGGTATATCCGCCATCGCAGATGCGCCAGGCGGTGGAACTACTTTTGGAGAAGTATCCTCAAATAGAGGTTTTTGTTTTTGGAAGTCGCGGAGAAATGAACGACTTGCGTCCCCTTTGGACAATGCCCCGATTGCATTTCGTTTGCGATTCAGCCAATGGTTTGGGCGATGAGTTGCGCCTGATGCGTCAATTAGATGCGATGGTGTCGATGGACTCAGCCAATTTGCACCTCGCCTCATTGGTGAAAACACCTGTGATAAGCCTTTGGGGCGCAACGCACCCCTATGCTGGTTTTACGGGCTATGGGCAGTCTGAAGCCCAGATCCTGCAACTCGATTTGCCTTGTCGCCCTTGCTCCATTTACGGCAATAAGCCTTGTAAGTATGGCGACTATCACTGCCTGCACGACATCCCCCCGCAGCGCATTGTAACCTTGGCTGAAGAACTTTTATTCAGAGGGGAGAAAGCCGTGGAGGCTGTGTCATTCAATAGTTAAGCCGACAAATAAGAATATGATTGAGAAAAATATATCCACAATAGAGCGTGACGAAACTGCAGTGTTGGTTGCGCTCATCACCAAGCAACAGAACGAGCGCAAGACCAACGAGTATCTCGACGAGTTGGCGTTCCTTGCCGAAACAGCAGGGGCTGTAACTCTGCGTCGCTTCACTCAGAAAATGGACGGACCAAGCTCTGTGACTTACATTGGTAAAGGTAAGTTGGAAGAGATCGCTGCCTATATTGAAGCAGAGCGCGAGGAGGAACGAGAGGTCGATATGGTCATTTTCGACGATGAGCTTACGGCAAAACAACTCCGCAACATCGAAGCCATTGTCAAGACCCGTGTGCTCGACCGCACGCAACTCATTCTCGACATCTTCGCCATGCGTGCGCAGACAGCCAATGCTAAAACGCAGGTGGAGCTGGCGCAGTATCACTATCTCCTGCCTCGTCTGCAACGAATGTGGACGCACCTTGAACGCCAAGGCGGTGGTTCAGGCTCTGGAGGCGGTAAGGGGTCTGTG
>JBHAFO010000029.1:0-3151 GCA_041856145.1 Alloprevotella sp. | reverse complement strand
CTCTACGAAACTTTGAAGGGTAGCACAGCTGTGTTCTTCTGCAACACTGCGAACGTACCTGCTAAGTTGATTAAGGAAGAGGGTAAGGCAACAGGTATCCCCGCTCTCAAGGCTGCTTATGCTGAAGAAAGCTTCTATGTGGGTGCCAACCAACTCGATGCCCTCGTGGCCATCAAGAGCAAAACCGAGCTTCTCGGCGAAATCGTTGGTCTCTTGCAATCTCCTGCAAAGAACGTTATTTCTGCACTCCAAAGTGGTGGTCAAACTATCCACGGTGTGCTTAAGACCTTGGGCGAGCGCCCAGAATAAACGGTCGCACTTAGCGGCTTAGGCGGCTAAGGCAAAAGCTCCGTTGTCCTATTTCAATAATAATCATTTAGAAACAATATAATTATCTACGAAAATGGCAGATATCAAAGCTATTGCAGAACAGTTGGTAAACTTGACTGTAAAGGAAGTAAACGAGTTGGCTCAAGTCCTCAAGGAGGAATATGGTATTGAACCCGCTGCTGCAGCTGTTGCAGTTGCTGCTGGCCCCGCTGCTGGTGGTGAAGCTGCTGCTGAGGAAAAGACTTCATTTGACGTTATCCTCAAGGATGCAGGTGCTAACAAGCTCAAGGTTGTTAAGGCCGTTAAGGAAAGCTGTGGTCTCGGTTTGAAGGAGGCTAAGGACTTCGTTGATGGCACTCCTTCTAAGTTGAAGGAAGGTGTAAGCAAGGAAGAGGCTGAAGCACTCAAGGCTGCTCTCGAGGCAGAAGGTGCTGTAGTTGAGCTCGCTTAATCTACTGTATAACCCGCAAGGGAATATCGGTTAAGAATCCTCTGGTAGAGGGTTCTTAACCTTTTTGCGTCTAATTTCGCGAGGAACTTTCCTCGTATAACATAAGACGGGCTAAGATAGGCAGACACACTCTTTGAATCGTACGCACCACGAGAGGTCTCGGGGTGGTTGTCAAGAGGCTTGGAGCTTGAATGAAGTGTCGGGGTGTGAGCAATTGCTTGCATCTATGTCTTGAATCAAAGACTGCTCCCTTAGCAACAAAGGAATGATGGAAGAGCTACCTCACTCGGGTTTTGCTTCCTCTTCCAATTCAATACGCAATAGTATTACAATATATAATATGGCCTCCAGCTTAATCAACAACCGTTACAATTTTGCGAGCGTCAAGAATCCGATGCCTTATCCCGATTTTCTTGATGTTCAGCTGAAATCGTTCAAAGATTTCCTGCAGCTCGATACTCCATCTGAGCTTCGTAAGAACGACGGCCTTTACAAGGTTTTTGCAGAGAACTTCCCTATTGCGGACACCCGCAATAACTTTGTATTGGAGTTCCTCGACTATTACATCGATCCTCCTCGCTACAGCATAGAGGAGTGTTTCGCCCGTGGTCTTTCATACAGTGTGCCTTTGAAAGCCAAGCTCAAACTGTATTGTACAGACCCCGATCACGAAGACTTCGAGACCATTATCCAAGATGTGTTCTTAGGTCCAATTCCTTATATGACGGACAATGGTACGTTCATCATCAACGGTGCTGAACGTGTAATTGTATCGCAAATTCACCGCTCGCCCGGTGTATTCTTTGGTTCTTCGGTACACGCCAACGGAACACAACTTTATAGCGCACGTATCATTCCATTCAAGGGTTCTTGGATAGAGTTCGCCACGGACATCAACAACGTGATGTATGCTTACATCGACCGTAAGAAGAAGTTGCCCGTGACAACTTTGCTCCGTGCCATTGGTTTTGAAAGCGATAAGGAAATCCTTGAGATTTTCGATTTGGCAGAGGCCATCAAGGTTAATAAGACCGCATTGAAGAAGGCGATTGGTCGCCGTCTTGCAGCCCGTGTGCTCAAGAGCTGGGTGGAAGACTTCGTGGACGAAGATACTGGCGAAGTGGTTTCTATCGAGCGTAACGAGGTGATCATGGACCGTGAAACTGAAATCACGGAAGAGAATCTCGCTGATATTCTCGAGAGCGGTGCACAAACAATCCTCGTACACAAGGGAGAAAGTGCCGCTTCTGAATTCTCTGTGATTTTCAACACGCTGCAGAAAGACCCTTCAAACTCAGAGAGCGAGGCTGTGGCTTATATCTATCGTCAGTTGCGCAATGCCGATGCTGCCGACGATGCCAGTGCCCGTGAAGTAATCAACAACCTGTTCTTCTCAGACAAGCGTTACGACCTCGGCGAAGTTGGTCGCTACCGTATCAATAAGAAGCTCGGTCTTTCAACGGAGATGGACGTGCGTGTGCTCACACGTGAAGACATCATTGAGATTATCAAGTATCTTGTAGAACTGATCAACTCAAAGGCTGATGTGGACGATATCGACCACTTGAGCAACCGCCGTGTGCGCACAGTGGGTGAGCAACTATCTAACCAATTTGCTGTTGGTTTGAGCCGTATGACGCGTACCATCCGTGAGCGCATGAATGTACGTGATAACGAGGTGTTCACTCCCACAGACTTGATCAACGCCAAGACTATTTCGTCTGTGATCAATTCTTTCTTCGGAACGAATGCCCTGTCACAATTCATGGACCAAACCAATCCTTTGGCAGAAGTAACACACAAGCGTCGTCTGTCAGCCCTCGGTCCTGGTGGTCTTTCTCGTGAGCGTGCAGGCTTTGAGGTACGTGACGTGCACTACACACACTACGGTCGTCTTTGTCCCATCGAATCGCCTGAAGGTCCAAACATTGGTTTGATCTCTTCGCTCTGCGTCTATGCCAAGATCAATGACCTCGGCTTCATCGAGACGCCCTATCGCCCTGTGAACAATGCGAAGGTAGAGCTTGATAATAGCAAGGTTGTCTATCTCAGTGCAGAAGAGGAAGAGGGCGTTATCATTGGTCAGGGCAATGCGCCTCTGAATGATGACGGTACGTTTATCCGTGACCGTGTAAAGTCTCGTCAAGATTCAGAATATCCTGTAGTTGTGCCAGGCGAAGTGAAGTTGATGGACGTTGCTCCACAACAGATTGCCTCTATTGCTGCAGCCTTGATTCCTTTCTTGGAACACGACGATGCTCACCGTGCATTGATGGGATCGAACATGATGCGCCAAGCTGTGCCTTTGCTCCGCTCCGATGCTCCTATCGTGGGAACAGGTATTGAGAAGCAAGTGTGCGAGGACTCTCG